>JADGNL010000177.1 GCA_017883495.1 Methanomicrobiales archaeon
GAGCCTGTACACGGTCGTCTTCGAGGACAGCGCGGCCTTGCTAGGCCTCGTCTTCGCGTTCCTCGGGATCTTCTTCGGCCACCTGCTCGACAACCCGTACCTCGACGGCGTGGCCTCGGTCGCGATCGGCCTGCTCCTGATGAGCGTCGCCTGGGTCCTCGCGTCGCGGACCCAGGGGCTGCTGCTGGGCGAGGGCGTGAACCCCATCGAGCTCGCGGACATCAAGCGTCGGGTGGAGTCGGACCCGGCGGCCGAGCGCGCCGGCGACATCCTCACCATGTACATGGGCCCGCACGACCTGCTCGTGAACATGGGGGTCTGCTTCGTCGCGGGCACCACGGCCGAGCAGATGCACGAGGCGATCCACCGGATCGAGGCCGACCTGCAGGGCGCGTACCCCGAGATCAACCGCGTCTACATCGAGGCCGAGTCCCTCCCGGCCGTGGCGACGGGGGACTGCCTGCGGCAGCCGTAAGGCCGGCCGGTACGACGTGACTGCGGAGGGCACCGCGGCCCGGTGCCGCGGCCGTACCCGGCGGTCGCCGATCCGGGGGAAAGCGTCAATATTCAGGGGCGCAATCCCCTGCACGATGGATTTCTTTGAGGAGGCCTATCACGGCAGCCCGCCGTGGGACATCGGGCGGCCGCAGCCGGCGTTCGTGGCGCTCGAGGAGGCGGGGCGGATCGTCGGGGACGTGCTGGACGTGGGCTGCGGGACGGGGGAGAACGCCCTCTACCTCGCGGGCCGGGGTCACGGCGTCTGGGGCGTGGACTCGGCGCCGAGCGCGATCGAGCTCGCCCGGCGGAAGGCACAGGAGCGGGGCCTCGCGGCCACGTTCCGGGTGCAGGACGCGCTCCGCCTGCAGGAGCTCGGCCGGACCTTCGACACCGTCATCGACTCGGGCCTGTTCCACGCCCTCTCGGATCCCGAGCGCCCGCTGTACGCCCGCAGCCTCGCCGCGGTCCTGCGGCCGGGCGGGACGTACTTCATGCTCGCCTTCAGCGAGCTCGAGCCCGGCGGCTTCGGCCCCCGCCGGGTGACGCAGCAGGAGATCCGGGCCGCATTCTCCGACGGGTGGCGGGTGAACGAGATCCGGGCCGCGGCCTTCGCGGGCCGCAGGAGCCCGGACGGATCGCGGGCATGGCTCTCCTCGATCACGAGGGTCTGACGCTCTCTCCGTATCCGGCAAAGTCGGGTTGCGCCGCGGTCCGCGGCCGGCTCTCGAGGGGAGGAACCCCCGCGGCCGCCCGTGCGAGAACGGTTAAATAATGACGAAAGCAATACTCGCGTACGCACGCGGCCAGGCCCGCAGAGAACGGTACGTACGGAGACGATGGTCTCTCGCCGTCTCCCGGGGGCCGTCGCGGCGATGGTGCATTCCGTGCCGGACGACAGTCTCCGCGAAGGGAGAGGGCCATGAGACCTCCCCGCCCGAGCCTGACCCTCTGGATAGTGCTGGGCCTCCTACTCGGCGTTCTCGCCGGGCTGGTCTTCGGCGAGCTCTGCTCGGCGCTGGAGCCGGTCGCCGACGCATTCATCAGGGTCTGGCAGATCACCATCCTCCCCTCCGTGGTGGTCTCCCTCATCGTCGGGATCGGAAGCCTCAAGCGGGACAGCGCGCGGAACATCGCCGTGAAAGCGGTCCTGGTCCTGCTCCTCCTCTGGGCGATCGGCACCCTCGCCTTCTTCTCGTTCCAGCTCGCGTTCCCCGTGCGGGAGGCCGCCTCGTTCTACAGCACGCAGGACCCGGCCGGGGCGGTCGACACCAGCATGGTCGACCTCTTCATCCCGTCCAACCCGTTCACGGCCCTGGCCCAGGGGTGGATCCCGGCGATCGTGATCTTCTGCCTCTTCCTGGGCTTCGCCCTGATGCTGGACGACGGAAGCGGGCCGATGCTGAGCTCGCTCAGGACCGTGCAGGGCGCGCTCTTCCGCATGACCCGCATCCTCTCCCTCACCTTCCCCGTAGGCATCTTCATCATCACCGCCCGGACGGCCGGGACCCTGACCCTCGAGGGCTTCCTGGACCTCCAGGTCTTCCTGGTCTCCCTCGCGGCCGCCGCCGTCCTGCTCGGCCTCGTCGTCCTCCCGCTCATGGTCACCTGCGTCACGACGTTCCGCTACCGGGACGTCCTCTCCGCCGCGTCCAAAGCGGTGCTCCTCGCCCTCTCGACCGGCACCGAGTTCGTCACCCTGCCCCTGATCGGCGACGGCGTGGGGAAGCTCTTCGACGGGACCGCCGGCAGCGATCCGGAGAGCGACGCTGACCTGGACGGCGAGGTCCGGACGTACAGCGAGATCCTGGTGCCCGTGGCCTATACCTTTCCCCTGCTGGGCGCGCTCTCCCCCTTTGTCTTCATCCTCTTCGTGGCATGGCTGTACCAGAGCCCGCTGGGCCTGTGGGACCAGGTGAAGCTCGTCGCGCTGGGCATCCCCACCTTCTTCGGCTCGTCCAAGCTCGCGGTGATCTCGCTCCTGGACCAGATGCACCTCCCCGCGGACGCGTACAACCTCTACGTCGGCACCGGGTTCCTGCGCGCCTGCTTCGTGGCCGCGATGAGCGCCATGTCGATCTTCACGTTCGCCGTCATCAGCATCGCCCTCGCCACGAACCGGGCCCGGCTGCGATGGGGGCGGACCGCCCTCTCCGTCGTGCTCGTGCTCGTGCTCGTCGGCCTCGTGCTCGTGGGCCTGAAGACGGGTTTCTCCGACCTGCTGGCCGGCACCTATCACGGCGACGACCAGATCTCCCGGATCGAGCTCCCCCGCGATCAGAACGGGCTTCTTCCGAACGAGAGCGTGAACACCACGGTCTACCTGCGGCCGGAGGACGTCCCGGCCACCGTCGGCCGCGAGTCCGGCGGCGGAGACGTGGGCCGACGGGCCGTGGAGCGGGGCGCGCTGCGCGTGGGGTACAACCCCAACTGCATCCCCTTCGTCTTCTTCAACGGGAAGGGCGATCTGGTGGGATACGACGTGGAGATGGCCTACGACCTCGCCTCGGTCATGAACATCAGCCGGATCGAGTTCGTCCCCGTGACCGGAGACACGCTCGCCGAGCTCCTCGACAGCGGGTACTGCGACATCGTCATGTCGTCGGTCGTCGTCACGGCCGAGCGGCTCGGCACGATGAAGTTCACCGACCCCTACGCCACGGTCCACATGGCGCTCGTGGTGCCGGACGGAGAGAAGGGGAAGTTCACGAACCTCGCGACCGTGCAGAAGATGGACGGCCTGAAGGTGGCGGTCTTCAACAATACCGCGCTGGCGAGGGTGGCGACGGAGCTCTTCCCCCGGGCCGAGATCGTCCCGATCGACTCGCGGGAGGAGTACTTCGTGGAGCGCCGGGCGGACGCCCTCTTCACTGCGGCCGAGGAGGGGTATCCCATGACCCTGCTCTACCCGTTCTTCGACGTGGCCGTCCTCGAGCCGATCGACGCGTACCCGATGATGTACGCCTACCCGGTGGCGCGGAACAGCAGCGAGACCTTCCTGATGACGCTCAACTACTGGATCCGGATGGAGAACGACTACGGGATGCTGAAGCAGAAGTACGATTACTGGATCCTGGGCAAGATCCCCGGGCTGACCGCACCCCGGTGGTCCGTGGTGCGGAACGTGCTGCACTGGGTGAAGTGAGCTTCGACCTGTCCGCGAACTGCTGCGGACCGGCCGGGGACCGATCGCTCCCGTTCCAGACGTCCGACCGGTACGGGGAAGAGGGGCACCGATGCCCGTATCTCCGCCCGGCGCGTTCCACCGGTCGAAGACGCGGAGCGGCACACCAAGGCGGCAGGATTCGTGATCCTCCGCGAGGCTTTATATAATGCGTTGCCTACTGTCTTTCGACAATGGACGGGATCCGGATAGCGGCCGGGACGGACTATACAGGAGAGGGAATCAGCAGGGGCCTGGCCCGAGGTCTTCCCGTGTATTACGGGGACTGCAACCTGACCGGCGAGGGCATGGGCATCGGCGGCATCGCGCTCAGGAACCGTGAATACACGTATTTCTCCCGTGAATGGACGGATTCGCATGAAGATGGGGTGTTCCGGCGCACATTCTCTCTCGACACCCGCGAACGGTGGAGCCTCCTCGGCCTCCCGTCGGGACTTCTCACGCGCCTCGTGGAGTCCGGGATCAGCGCGTATATGAGGCTTCCATGGCTGCAGAACGTTCTCCTGCGGCCGGTCTTCCCCCTTCGGACCCTGCTCGGAATCCACCCGCGGTTCGAACCGGTGCCCCCCCGCGGGCAGGTCACGTTCACGTACACGATTTCCGCCGGGCACGTGGACGTCCGCGTCGTGCCCGATATCCGGGCCGGCGAGGGGGACACCCTCTGTCTGCTGAACGAACTCAGCGCGGCATGGTTCACGGCCGGATGGGAAGAGGGGAGAGCGGGACGTCCGCCTCCCGGGTGGGAGAAGGTCGGCGGCGACAGAATGCCGGTCTCCCTGGTAGATCCGGTGCACGGGGTCAGGTTCTCCATGGACCGGCCGGCGGCCAGCCGTGACGTGCCGCTGACCGTCTACCGGGGACGGGAGCACAACGGCGACCACTGCTGGGCGGGTTTCTGCATCGAGCTCGGTCCCCTCGACGGCCCGCAGGAATTACCCGAAGTGCGCTACCGTATCGACATCGCGGAAGAGGCGGCTGCGTGAGGCCGCTATCCGGGGTCGCCCTCGTCTATCCCTACTTCATGAGCCGGGACCCGGTCGAGAAACTCTTTGCCCCGCTGGGCATCGCCTGCCTCGCGAGCCAGCTGAAGGAGATGGGGATCGCGGTCAACGTCGAAGACTGCACGTTTTCCGGGTTCGACGAGGCAGTCGACCGTACCGCGGCATCGCGGCCCGCAATCGTCGGTATCTCCATCATGGTCACGATGAGCGGGAATGCCTTCGAGCTGCTCTCTTCCCTTCGGGAACGGCTCCCCGAAACACTCTTTGTCGCGGGAGGGCCGCTCCCTACGGTGAACCCCTCCCTGTTTGCGGATCGGTTCGACGCGGTCTTTCGCGGGGAAGGAGATGTCGCATTCCCGGGCTTCTGCAGGGAGTACCTCGCCGCGTGCCGCAGTCCGGACAACCTGGAAACCCTGGACCCCGCCTCCTACCCCGGGCTGTATTTCGTGAGAGACGGAGAGGTCAGGTCGTCGCCACCCGTCCACAACCCCCCGGAGGTCCTCGACAGGCTCCCCCTCCCGGACCGCTCCGGGTTCGATCACCGCCGATACCAGGAGGCGATGGAGAAGAACACCGGCCTCAGGCAGGCCAGCATCATCGTCACGCGCGGCTGCCCGTTCTCGTGCGACTTCTGTTCGAAACCCGTGTGGGGAAACCTTTTCAGGAAACCGCCGCTCGATAAAGTATTCCTGGAGATCGACCAGCTGGTATCCCTCGGGTACACGAGCCTGTGGATCGGAGACGACTGCTTCACGCTCGACCGTGAATACCTCGCAGCGTTCTGCCGGGAGATGGTCCGCCGGGGTGTGCCGATGCAATGGACCTGCCTCTCCAGGGTCGACGGGCTCACGCCCGAACTCGCCGGCCTCATGAGGCGTGCGGGGTGCATCAGGGTCTACCTCGGGCTCGAATCGGGGAGCAACGAAACCCTCCGGCTCATGAACAAGAGGGTCACCGTCGAGCAGGGAACCCGGGCGGTCCGTCTCTTCTCGCAGGCGGGCATCGGCACGGCCGGTTTTTTCATGGTGGGATATCCGGGGGAGTCGACCGGGTCGATCGAGAAGACCCTGTCGCTCGCCCTCTCCCTCCCGCTCGACGAGGTCTCGTTCACCGTGCCGCTCCCCCTTCCCGGGACGCCTCTCTTCGCCCGCGTGTTCGACGGTGCGTCGTGGGAGGACTGGGAGGTCTCGAACCAGGTGAAGTTCGCCTATCCCTCCGAATTCGACGAGCAGTGGCTCCGACAGCGGATCGGCGAGACGATGCGGGCCTTCAGGGAGAAGAGAGCGGCCTCCCGCACCGTGGACCCGATGCTTTAAAACCTCGTCCGGCTATCATGGAAATGGCATGAACCCCCGCACGCTCTGGCGCGTACTGAGGATCGAGGGGCTCATCCCCTTCACCGTGTCCGCATTCCTGATCGCATTCGTGGTGACGCTCTGGGAGACCGGGTTCGCTGCGGCCGACTGGGGCCTGTTCGTCATCGCCGCCGTCGCGGCATTCTTCGTCCACATCGACGCCCACATCTGGAACGATATCATGGACCTCGAGATCGACAGGCGGGAGAAGAGCAGGGAGACCGGGCGCGACCGCCCGCTCGTCTTCGGATGGGCGACCGTCCGTGACTATCGCAGGATGTCCGCCGTCATCACGGTCGTGGTGATCGTCCTGGCCGCGTATCTCACGATATACCGGGTCTATATTCCGTTCCTGTTTCTTCTCGGCTTCTTCTTCGATTACGGGTACAACCACCCGCGTTTCGCGCTCGCCCACGGGCCGCATACCGAGTGGTACATCTTCCCATGGCTTGTCGTGGGGGTGACGGTGACCGTCGTCTACGCGGCGACGAACGTCTTCTCGCTGCTAGCGTTCATCCTTTCGCTGCTGCACGGCCTGACCGTCTCCTGTTTCGTCGTCTCCATGATGCGCCGGGACGTGAACTCCGACCGCCTGGGCGGGAAACGCACCTCGTCCGTGCAGTCTCCGGAGGTCCCGCACTCGACGATCTACGGGATCGTCACGATGTTCGTCTCCGTCCTGATGGTCTATCCCCTTGCCCTCATCCTCGGGAATGTCGCACTTGCGTACGTCCTCTGCTGTGCCACGGCGCTCATCGCGGGGATCAACACGGTCATCGGGGCGCGGATCGACCAGCTCTGCACCCGTGCCCTCTACTCGGTCTTCCCTGACTTCGAAGCTCGTGCCAACAGGCTGATGCTGCAGCAGGTGGAAGCATCGATCGTGCACGTCGTGGCGATCTGCATTCTCCTGGTGGCATTCGGGGGGCTTTCATGAACGTCGCGATCGTCGGGGCGGGAATTGCAGGGGGCTACCTCGCGGCGCTTCTCGCGCAGGAGGGCCTCTCCCCGGACGTGTTCGACCCGATGGCGCACGCCACCCGCTGCGGGTGCCGTTCGTGCGGGTGGGGCGCCCCTGCCGGGATCGGGCCGTACCTCGACGGTATCGGCCTCGACCCGGACGAGTACCTCCTCGAGCCCATGCCGTCCATGCACTTCGACGGCCTCCTGGCGACCACTCCCCTCCGCACCGTCGACAAACCCCGGCTTCTCCGGGATCTCACGAGAGACGTCCCGGTACAGCGGCGTGGCCTGGAGCCGGAGGAGGCGGAGCAGTACGACGTGATCGTCGATGCGACCGGGATCGCCCGGGCCCTCCTACCGCCCTGCAGCTCCGATCTGACGCTGCCGACCCTGCAGCACCGGGTCGTGGCCGAACCCCGCGGGGACGGCCGGCTCGAGGCCGGAGTCTACGGGAACGACGTCCCCGGGCTCGGGTATCTGTGGGTCTTCCCCCTCGGAAAGGAAGAGTACCACGTCGGCGTCGGCGGTATCGGGCTGGCCAGCCTGGAGAGTCTCATGGAGCGTTTTTACCGGGACATGTCCGGACAATGTACGCTCACCAGGCTCTGCGGTTGCAGGGGAGCGGTCCGGGTCGCCTCCCCGTATTATTCGGGGCCGCTGTACACGGAAACCCGGCGGAGCGACGGGAGTTCCCGGCTGACCGTCGGCGTCGGCGAATCGATCGGAACCGTAACGCCGTTTACCGGAGAAGGGATCGTCCCCTCTCTGGAGTGCGCGAGGATCCTTGCAGGGCGCCTGCAGGACCCGGCGGGATATTCCCGCGCCGTGCTGGCACAGTTTGCATGGATGAGGAGAGAGCGCGAGACGCTCGATTACCTGCTGGCACATCGCGGAACGAACGGCCCGAGAGTGCGCGACCGGTGGCGGTTCTATCGCAATGCCCGCCGTTCCGGCATCGACCTCCCGATGATCGAGGCGTTCAAGCAGCTGGGAACCCTTTCACACTGGCTGGACACTCCGGAGCGGTGACGGCGGCGCCTGCTTTCGCCAGCGAGATCGATTCCCGGGCGGGGAGTGAGCGGCGCCCGGGAACGGAGGCAATTCGTGTCGGTCCTCCGGATCGCTCGCGGATGTTCCTTCGGTACCCGGTCCGGCACCGGGATGGCGGGGGATCCGCAGACGTCTCCAGCGGGAGAACGCTTGCTCTCGGGTCGCGCCGCGACGATCGCGGCCTCGAGCATGTCGACGTCACACCGGCGTGACGTCGACAGGATGTTTGGACCCCCGCTCCGGAAGGCGCAGGGGGTATTGACCGGGCCGCCGGACCATCCGGACCGCTCGCGACCGTTCCTAACGGACCGGGACCGGCCGGGCCTGTGGGACGGAGCCCGTCATGTCAGGGTGCCTCTGCAGACCGGGCCTTCTTCCACCTCGGGCGGCTCGGGGTCGTAATCCCGTTTCCGAGATACGATTGGTTTCTCCGCAGGGCGTATCCCCCCCTCTCGCGGCCCCCGGCCGGCCGTTCTCCTGCCCCCGTTCCCGTGTCTCTCCGGGGCCCGTGTTCCCCCGGAGCGGGATACTTCGAGACCGGGTCAGGCCGGCCCCGCTGGACTCCCTTCGTCCGCCGGCACGGCCACGAGCGTCTCGATCTCCATCCGGTCCGCCCGGCGCAAGGCCATGTTCATGGCCACCGTCTCGTTCGGGGCCTCGAAGAGGACGACGGTGTCGTACCGGCCGAGCGTCCAGTAGATGTTCACGACGCGGACCTGCTCCTTCGCATCGGTCTCCATATCCTTCAGGTTCTCGGCGACGATCTCCCTGCTCAGCATCGTCCTGAACTTCACCAGTGCAATGAACATCATCTCGTTCACAACGCCGTCCGCGGCAGCTGGTACTGAGGACCGCCGGGTATTAACGTACCTGGTACCGTGAAGATGCCGGGGCCTCGTGCACGCCGTTCGCAGCGCCGGCCCCGATCTGCAGGTATCGCCATCTTTTTATCGTGGTCGAGAGAGGTGATCATATGTCGCTCCCCCGGTACTCGTCTCTGCTCTTCGCGGCGGTCATGGTCGCGGCCCTGCTCCTGGCCGCCGGCTGCCTCTCGGCCCGCGACACCGCCTCGCCCGGCCGGAACGGCAGCGCGACCTCCGCCAGCCCGACCTCCTACACCCCGAACCTCCCGCCGTACAGTTACTTCGAGAACGGGACGCTGAAGGGCTTCGCCGTCGACCTCGTCGAGGCCGTGGCCGCGAAGGCGGGCCATCCCGTGAGCCTCGACCGGATCCGCGTCGCGCCCTGGAACTGGAGCGAGGCCA
>JADGNL010000025.1 GCA_017883495.1 Methanomicrobiales archaeon
CCCCGTCCATCGGCCGGAAGAGCCGCGTGTCCACCCCGTTCGTGATCAGCCCCGCGTCGTACCCGAGCCCGGCGAGCTTGTCCACGAGCCCGGGCGAGACCGTCGTGATCCGGTCCGAACGGTCCAGGTTGTACTTCACGATCTCGAGGACCGACCGCCGGATCACGCGCTGGAGCGCCGGGTTGTCGTAGTAGGCCGCGGCCGAGTCGGGGAACCAGTCCTTGAGGTCGAAGAGGACCGGCACGTTCTGCCGCCGGGCCGCGTTGATCACGGCCGCGCCGGCGAGCACGTGGGCCGCGACGACGACGTCGATCTTCTCCTCGCGGATCACTTTAGAGAGCACCCGGTAGTGCTCGGGCGCGTTCAGGGTGTAATGGAGGAGCGGGCTCCGGACCGAGAACCGGGTCGCCTCGTGGACGTGCAGCAGCGTCGGCCTCTCGGGGGCGCGGCTCACGTGGAAGTGGGGGACGTGGACCTCGTGCCTCGTCGCGAGTTCCTCGAAGATGTAGTGGTGGCGCGACGGCACCGGGTGGTGGATGTAGTCCTGGGTCGAGACGAGCAGGATCCGCATGTTCGGAAGAGATCGGCCCGCATCCGCAATGAAGATCTCGGAATGAGAAAAGGGAGGTCAGGCCGGCCCGACCCAGTCGGCCGCCGAGGCCGCGTGCCGGTCGCGGATCGCGTCTGCGAGGGCCGCGATCGCCTCCTGCGCCTCGGACGACGGGAAGCCCTTCACCTGGACCGGCTCGAGAAACTCGACCTTGAGCTGGCCGAGCATCCCCTTCAGGGTATCGACGGTCTTGCCGCCCCAGCCGTAGCTCGTCATCACCGTCGCGAACCGGGCCTTCGGCTTGAGCGCATTCGCGAGATACGCGGCCGTCACGGCAACGGGGTGCGGGCCGAAGAGCACGGTCGGGGCCGCGATCACGATCGTGGCCGGGTCGACGAGCGCCAGGGCCAGGTCGCCGAGGTCGGTCGAGGGCAGGTGGAACTGCCGCACCCGGACCCCCCGGTCGATCAGGGCGTTGACCAGGTGGTCGACCATGGCCCGGGTCGAGCCGTGCATGGAGGCGTACGCGATCACGACCTCGTTCTTCACCTCGTCCGAGATCCAGTCGTCGTATGCGGCCAGCACGACCTCGGGCTCGTCATAGAGCGGGCCGTGGCTCGGGCAGATGATCGCCGGGTTCAGGCCGCGCACCTTCTCGAGGTACCCCTTGATGCTGTTCCGGAACGGCATCATGATCTCGCCGTAGTAGCGCTTGGCCAGGCGGTACCACTCGAACCGGTCGCGGAGGAAGAGGTCGCTCGTCGCGAGGTGGGCGCCGAAGAGGTCGCACGAGAAGAGGACCCGCTCCTCGCGGAGAAAGGTCAGCATCGTGTCCGGCCAGTGGACCCAGGGAGTGATCAAAAACTCGAGCGTCTTGTCGCCGAGCGAGAGCGTCTCCCTGTCCCCGACGACCTTGATCCGCTCCTCCGGGATCCCGTGGAACGCGACCAGGAGGTCCCTGCAGACCTTGTTCGTCACCACGGTCGCCCCGGCGTACATCTCGAGCAGGAGCGGCACCATCCCCGAGTGGTCCTGCTCGGCGTGGTTGACCACGATGTAGTCGATCCTGTCGGCCGCGGCCCGGAAGAGGTTGGTCATCAGGGCCATCTCCATCGAGGTGTCGACCGCGTCGATAAGGGCGGTCTTCTCCGAGCCCCGGACAAGGAACGCGTTGTAGCTCGTCCCTTCGGGGAGCGGGATCAGGTCGTCGAAGAGCCGCCGGTCCCAGTCGATCGCGCCGACCGAGAGGACGCCGGGAGCCACTGTTCGCACGCTCATGGCAGGTCCCTCACTTCTCCCGGAACATCGTCTTCGCCGCGCCGCAGACCGGGCAGACCCAGTCGTCGGGGAGGTCGGCGAACGCGACCCCCGGGGCGATTCCCTGCGCGGGCTCGCCGACGGTCGGGTCGTAGATGTGGCCGCAGATCGTGCAGATATAGGGTTTCATGGAGGCGTCGTCTGCCATGCCGTCTGCGTCGACCGCGTCCTATTTATGAATTGCTCCGAAGCGGCGGAGGAAGAACGCGAGCGACCGATTCGGTCCGGCACGAAGGTCTCGTCGAGCACGCACGGCGCGTTCAGGGCGGCGTGGAAGGGCGGGCTCTCGATCCCGAGCGGGTTGCCTCGTGGAGCCGACGGCGTGTCTCCCGCATGGTGGGCGCGCGGCTCCCGCTGGTGAAGATGCAGTGGTGGCGCGACGGCACAGGGTGGTGAATGCAGTCCCGGGTCGAGACGAGCGGGATCCGCATGTCCGGACGTGCTCGGTCCGCATCCGCAATGAATATCCGGGAACGAGAAAAATGGGTCAGGCCGACCTGACCCAGTTGGCCGTCGAGGCCGCGTGCCGGTCGCGGATCGCGTCCGCGAGCGCCGCTATCGCCTCCTGCGTTTCGGGGGCCGGGAAGCCCTTCACCTGGACCGGATCGAGGAACTCGACCTTGAGGTGGCCGAGCATCCCTTTCAGGGTCTCCACGGTCGTGCCGCCTCAGCCGTAGCTTGTCATCACCGTCGCGAACCGGGCCTTCGGCCGGAGCGCGTTCGCGAGGTACGTCGCCTCGATCACCCCGGGGTGCGGACCGAAGAGCACGGTCGGCGCCGCGATCACGATCGTGGCCGCGTCCACGAGCGCCATGGCGAGGTCGCCGAGGTCGATCGAGGTCAGGTGGAACTGCCGGACACCGACACCGCGGTCGATCAGGGCATCGACCAGGTGGTCGACCATGACCTTCGTCGAGCCATGCATGGAGACGTAGGCGATCACGACCTCGTTCTTCACCTCGTCCGAGACCCAGTCGTCGTACGCGGCCAGCACGACCTCCGGCTCGTCGAAGAGCGGGCCATGGCTCGGGCAGATCAGCTTCGGCTCGAGCCCGCGCACCTTCTCGAGGTAGCCCTTGATGCTGTTCCGGAACGGCATCATGATCTCGGCATAGTAGCGCTTGGCCGCCCGGTACCACTCGACCCGGTCCCGGACGAAGAGGTCGCTGGTTGCGATGTGGGCGCCGAAGAGGTCGCACGAGAAGAGGACCCGATCCTCGCGGAGGTAGGTCAGCATCGTGTCCGGCCAATGGACCCAGGGTGTGATCAGGAACTCGAGCGTCTTGTCGCCGAGCGAGAGGGTCTCCCGATCGCCGACGACCTGGAACCGCTCCTCGGGGATCCCGTGAAATGCTACGAGGAGGTCCCTGCAGACCTTGTTCGTCACCACGGTCGCCCCGGCGTACATCTCGAGCAGGAGCGGCACGAGGCCCGAGTGATCCTGCTCGGCGTGGTTGACCACGATGTAGTCGATCCGGTCCGCCTCGGCCCGCAAGAGGTTGGTCATCAGGGTCGTCTCCATCGAAGGATCGACCGCGTCGATCAGGGCGACCTTCTCCGAGCCCCGGACCAGGAACGCGTTGTAACTCGTCCCTTAGGGGAGCGGGGTCAGGTCCTCAAAGAGCCGCCGGTCCCAGTCGATCGCGCCGACCGACTGGACGCCGGGGGCGACGTTCCGCACAGCCATCGCTCCGTCACCTCAGATCTCGATGAACCGGGATTTCACGGCGCGGCACCTCGGGCAGACCCAGTCCTCGGGGAGGTCGGTGAACGCAACGCCGGGGTCGATCCCGCCCCGGGAGTCGCCCGAGGCCGGGTCGTAGATGTAGCCGCAGACTGTGCACTTCATACGCTTGAGTGCGGTTGTGGGAGCCATGCCGGATCCGTCGGCCCCGGGTCTATTTATGAATGCCTGCAAATCTGGACAGGAAGAAACCGAGCGACCGATTCCGTTCGGTCCCGCGGTCGAGCGAGTACCCGTCGAGGAGGTCGAGCATGAACCCGACGCGCGAGACGTACCGGCGCGGGACCAGGGCGTTGAATGCCTCCTTGGTCACCTCGTCGGTCGATGAGAGGGGCAGGACGCCCGACCCGGCGAGAAAGCCGTCGTCGGCGCCGGCCAGGTACCACGACTCGATCTCCATGACCACGACCGCGATCGCCCCCGGCTCGGCCTCGGCGAACCGGGCGAGGACCACCCGCTTCTTGGCCCGCACGGACGGCGCGGTGTCGATGTCCGCGACGATCACGTACGCCTCGCCGAGCCGGGCGAAGCCCCGCAGCAGATTGTCGACCGCGGTCCGCCGCAGGCAGGCATACGGGACCAGCCGGACGGCGCCGTAGCGCTCCTTCAGGAGCGGGACGAGGACGCGCTCGAAGAACCGGACGTCGTCCGACCCCTCGACCAGGACGTTCAGGCGGGTCATGCGATCAGAG
Source organism: Methanomicrobiales archaeon (assembly GCA_017883495.1). Classification (GTDB taxonomy): domain Archaea; phylum Halobacteriota; class Methanomicrobia; order Methanomicrobiales; family Methanospirillaceae; genus UBA288. The sequence goes on from JADGNL010000025.1 coordinate 4,304, forward strand.
GAGATCCGCGAGGAAGAGTTCGTCGAGGCCGACCTCCTCCTCGAGGAAGGTCCGGACCTCGGTGCTGTCCGCGGGCAGGGTGAGGACCGAGAAGCCGTCCTTGTCGCGCGAGACCAGGCAGACGTCCTCGACCGGCGCGTGCCGGAGGACGGCCGGGTGCTGGGTCGAGACGAGCAGGGGCTGGACGGCGGACGCGTCCCGCATCAGCCCGACCAGCCGGCCGACCACGAGGGGATGGAGGCGCGCCACCGGCTCCTCGAAGATCGCGAGCTCGCGCGGACTGAAGAAGAGCGCGATCAGGAGGGCGAAGAGTTCGACCGTCCCGCTCGAGAGGGCCTCGGCCGGGAGGTATCTCCCCGGCGCGTAGACCTCGGCCACCCTGATCTCCGGCGCGCCGCCCGGGCCGTCGCCGACCGCAACGTCCTCGACGAACGGGAGGAGGTCGCGGAGCAGGGCGAGGAACTGCTGCCGGCTGTCGGGGTGGGCGAGGACGCGCCCGAGCGCGATCGCCGCGTTCGACCCGTCCTCCGTGAGCTCGGCCGCGCCCGTGCGCAGGTCGAGCCGCGCGCTCAGACGGGGGGCGAACTCGTAGCAGCTGATCAGCGCGAGCGCCCGCCGCACGAGGCCCATGGGGTAGAGCGTGGGCGACTCGAGCATCAGGGCGTTCGGCCCGAGCCGGGCCTCGCGGAGGGCCGGCGGCAGGAAGACGGCCTCGGCGATCCCCGGCGGCAGGTCGACGGCGTACCGGAGCCGGTCGCCCTCGTGGACGATCTCCACCAAGCCCGGGGCCGGCGGTTCGCCCGGGGCCCTTACCGTGAAGCGCATGACGAACCGGTCCTCGCGCACCTCGGCGCGCTCGTTGCATCCGAGGGCGAACGCATACGTGCAGACACCCGGCGCGATCTCGATCCGGCGACCGTCGGGGAGAGAGAGCGCCGACATCTCGACCGGCAGGGTCAGCTCGACCTCGATCCCGAGGTCGCGCCCGCAGGCGAGCCCAGCGTTCTGGAGATAGGCGAGGCCGCCCTGGAGCGAGATCGCGTTCGCGAGCCCCGAGCGCGCTATGTCGCGAAGGAAGAGGAACCCGTGGATAAGGTTCGACTTGCCCGCGGCGTTCCGCCCGATGAGGAGCAGGAAGGGCCGGAGTCGGAGCTCCGCCTCGCGAAACGAGCGGAAGTTCCGCAGGGTCAGGGCCGTGATCGCCATCGCTTCGGATCTCGGCGGGCTCCGACTTGATGCTTCCTATCGGTCGCAGGGGGCGACCGTCGAGGACCGGCTGACGAGGAGATTGTAGGCCCGTGTCTTCGGGTTCTCGCGGACGAGCACGTCGCGGAGGTGAAGGAC
>JADGNL010000178.1 GCA_017883495.1 Methanomicrobiales archaeon
CGGCTGCACCGACCTTTCGGGGGCGGACGCGGTCCTCGGCGGAGTGACGCGAGCCCGGGCGACGGTCGAGGCCATGCTTGTCCGCTATCGCGCCGTGGCGATCGTGAACACGTGCGTGCCGGGGATCGCCGGCGAGGACCTAGCCGCAGCCCTCGACGACCTCCCGGCCATCGTCGTGGACGCTCCCGGGTTTCTCGGAGGCGTCTGGACCGGCCACATGCGCGCGATCTCGGCCCTCCGGCCGAAAGTCGACGATGCGGCGATCGGTGTCGGGATCGACGGGCTCTCCCCCCTCGACCCGTTCGCCCGCGGAAACCTCCACGAGATCCGGCGCCTTCTGCAGATGGTGGGGGCCTCGCCCACGACCTGTTTCTCCGGCGGCACCCTCGAGTCGCTCTCCGGGACGGCCCCTGTCTCGGTCGTCGCGAACCCCGCGTTCGCCGCCGGGCCCGGAGAGCGCGCCGGCGACCTGCTCGGACTCGACGCCGTGGTGGCGACCTTCGAAGCGCTCGCGGACAGAGACGACCGGCTCGACGCTGTCCCCGTTGCGGCCGAGTGCGCCGAGGCCGACGAGCGCTGCGTCCACGCCTGCGATAAGTACCTCCGGAGCCACGACCCGCCCGTGGCCGCGCTCTTCGGCGAAGGGGCATACATCGCTGCAGCCGCCCGGCTCCTCGACCGCTACCTCGGCGCCGACTGCGCTGTCCTGGGGTACAGGGACGCCCCTCCGCTCCCGGGGCCGTGGGAGGCCGTCCGGGCCGACGACCTCGGTCGGGCCGAGGAGCTCCTCAACCGGACCGAGCCGGATCTGGTCGTCGGGTCCTCGTTCGAACAGCGCCTCCGGCCCGGGGCCGCGTTCGTTCCCCTCGCCCCCCCGCTCCGCGGTCGATGGCGACTCGCAGCGGTGCCGTTCACGGGGGTCGAAGGGACGCTCGCGATGGTCGAGGCCGTGCTGAACGCCTGTGCGGGGGTGCGGAGATGAGTGACGGCCGGCAGCGCTGCGCGATCCGACCCGGGGTGCGGGTCGCGATCGTCCAGAAACAGGACCAGCGGACCGGCCGGACGGTCGAGGGCGTCGTGGCGGCGGTCCTGACGAGGTCGGCGACACACCCGTACGGGATCAAGGTCCGGCTCGTCGACGGGCGCGTGGGCCGCGTGAAGGCCGTGCTCGGCGATACACATTCGTCGACGACCTGACCCGTCATCGGCGCGGTCTGCGGCGCGGATGCGGTGGCGTCTACCTATTGTAGTCTCGAAAAAGGCCGGGATAAATGAAAGGCCTCCCGGATGGCCAGAACGACCCCGTACTGATCAGCTGCCTTCGATCAGCTCTTCGATGACCCCGCGTCCGAACGGGTCCGCCACGAACACCTCCTCCACCATCTGGCGGATATCGTCGTCTCCGATACGATTCAACGAGGCCGCGGCCATCCAGCGGCAGCACTCGTTCGAACCGTGAAGGTTCTGCATCAGCGATGGGATGGACCTCTCGTCGCCGATGTGTTCGAGTGCCCGGATGGCTGGTATCCGGATCCGCCAGTCCCGGTCCCCGGCCGCGAGCATCAGGGCTTCGACCGAGGGCGGTCCGATCCGCTCCAGCGCGACCGCGGCGCGCCACCGCGTCTCCCGATGCACCGAGCGGAGCAGGGGCGCGACCGCGAGCACGGCCCCCTCCCCATGCCTGCCGATCGCCTCGGCCGCGTCGAGCATCTGGTACGTGGTGCCGTGGACGAGCGCATGCACCAGCGCCCCGATCGTGGTCTTCTCGTCCATCTCTCCCCCCATCCTGTCGACCTGCGGTCGACAAAAAGAGCCTCTGTCCGGGGGGATAATAGATATTTGCAGCACGACGTCGCCCGGCGATGTCGCCGGGCAAAAGAAGACAGGTCAGCTCCCGTTGCCGCCCTGCGTCGAGATGGCCGGGTTGGGAAGCAGCGTGGTGATCGGGAACGGGAGGGGGAGTGTCGTCGGTTTGGTCGAGGTGGGAGCGGTTGTTGGGGGCGTGGTGATGGGCACGGTCGTCGCCTTCGTCGTCGGAATCGAGGTGGGCGGCGCGGTCGTGCGAGGCGTCGTCGGCGTCTTCGTCGTGGGAACCGTGGTCGTTCGGGCCGCAGTCGTGCGGGTGGTCACGACTGCTGTGGTCGCCTGAGTGGAGGGCCTGGAGGTTGTCGGGAGGGCGGAGACGGTCGACAGGGGGGTTGCGTTACCGGTCGCGAGGGGAGTCAAGGTCGAGGACGGGGTCGCGCTCTCCGTGGCCTGACTGATCACCTGTACCGTCTGGAACGGCGTCGGTGTATATGCGCCCCCAGTGTACGCGCCGTCCCCGGACCGGGTCGCAGCCGCCGTCTCGGCGGCCGTGGTCGGAACGGTCGTCGCTGCGGTGCCGGCTTCCGTGACGGTCGGCGAGGGGCTCGGGGCCGGAGTCTGGGCCTCGAGGGCGCCGGTCAGCGCTCCTCCGGGGGCGAGGACGATGGTGTGATACCCGTCGGCATCCTGCGGAGCCGCGCTCAGGCGGGTCCTGTCGCTGCGGGAGTAGAGCGGCTGCCCCCGATACGTCGTCTGCACCTCCCCCGACGGTCCCTGCGCCTCGCCGAAGTCGGCGGCCTGAACCAGCGGGGACGGTCCGAGGACGGGCGAGGCCCGGAATGGGACGTAGCCCGGCATCGGCCCGGCGCCGGTCCCGTTCTCCCGGGCGAGAATCGGGAGCCCTGTCGTGTCCGACAGGTAGACGCCAAGGGTGACGTTCTCACGGACCATGACCGTGTAGTCGGGCTTGGCCAGGAACGTGATGTTGTTGGCGCCCTGGCTCTTGGCGTCGCCTGGGGCCTTATCGTTGATATAATAGTAGAGCGGCCACCCGCGGAACGTGGTCTGCTGCTTGCCGTCGGCACGGGTGATGTGCCCGAACTCCGAGACATTGATTCCGTTCCCGTTGACCACGCTCTCGGCGTAGAACGGCGGGTAGAAGCGGCCGACATCGCCGAGGTTGGCGACGGCACCCGTGTTGGGGACATCGCGGGCCTGGATATACAGCGATCGTCCCGTCGAGTCGGTCAGGATCTTGCCGTAGGTCGGGTGATCGGTGAGTTTGACAGAGAGTGGCTGCTGCTGGGTGCAGCCGGCCATGAGCGTGGCTGCGGAGAGGAGGAGAAGAGCGAGCACGACGATGGCCGCCGTGCGGAGGGAGCGGTCCATGACACTGAAGAGGTTGGGAGCCGGATTATATGAGACCTCTGTTTGCGGGAAAACAGCCGCACCCGCACCTTCCGCGGTGAGATCGCACGCGTCGGCCGGCCGCGGCCGCGGGCGTCTCGACAGGACTCTCCCTCCGCAGGAGTGTCCACGATCGAGGCCTTCGCACGAGCCCGTGGGCTGCGGGGGTTCCCGGACCGTCGGACCGCTGGGGGAACCCTTTCACGCCCGGCCCGTTCTGCCGGCTCTTATGGGGACCGGGTTAGCGGTTCCGGTCCGGCTCGATCTCGATGGTCGTCTCTGCACCGGCCGGCACGCCGGAGACGGCGGTGGTCTCGAAGGGTTCGGTCTCCGTCGCGGGCGGAGCCTCCTCGGGGATGACCAGCCAGGCGAGAAGGTACGCGAGGATGCCGGTTCCGACCGTGAAGACCGTGACGACGACCCAGATGAGGCGGATCACGTTCGGGTCGATATCGAGGTACTCGCCGATCCCGCCGCAGACCCCGGCGACCATCCTGTCGGTGCGCGAGCGCTTCAGTTCCTTCATACGTCACCCCATCGGCGATCGGGGATAAATAGGTTTGGAAGACGGTAGAAAGACACCCGTGGCCATCGCGAGTCCCGGTCCATGAGGGCCTACCGACAGAACGGGGGGGCCGGGGGGGTCGCCCTCGCCTTGGTTCTATTGCTCATGCGCGCGGCGGGAATCGTGCTCGATCAGGGGATTGCCAACGGTGAGATCGA
>JADGNL010000179.1 GCA_017883495.1 Methanomicrobiales archaeon
CCGGCGATCCCCGGCACGCACGTGTTCACGATCGCCACGGCGCGATAGCGGACAAGCATGGCCTCGACCGTCGCCCGGGCCCGCGTCACTCCGCCGAGGACCGCGTCCGCCCCCGAAAGGTCGGTGCAGCCGAGGTTGATCCGGAGGAGGGACGACGGGTAGAACCAGCAGCCCGAGGAGCCGTGCACGGCGACGCCGAGCCCGTCGTAGGCGGAGAGGGCCGCGACCGCGCCGACCATGGCGCAGGGCACGAGCGGCCCCGCCCGACAGCGGCTGTTCAGAGCACCCGCCCCCAGCGAGAGAGCATGCTGACCATTCCCGCCGTCCCGACCGGCGCCGGGTCCGGGATCGGGACCGGGATCCCTGCAGGGTGGATGGTCATCCCGAGCGCGTCCGCGACCTCCACGGCCCAGTCGGGTGCATCCGGAAAGCTGATTCGCGACCCCGAGAGGCCGCCGAACCGGGCGAGCATCGCGTCCTGGTGCGCGGCCTCGGCCTCGCAGGCAGCAGTCGCGTCGAGCCCGAGGGCCACGCCGACGCTCCGGAGAAAGGCGAGCGTGGCCTCGAGGCCGACCGGAAATCCGCGGATACGGGGAGTCCGGGGCCGCACGGGGAAACTCTCGGCAACCGCTGCCAGCCCGGGCTCGCGGAGCACGAGGAGGTCCGAACACGGGAGGAGGCCGCAGTCCGCAGTCGATGTCTCGCGGATGAACCGGAGCCCGACCCCGAGGTCGAGGCGGCCCAGGAGGCGGCCGAGCTCGGCCGCGTGCCGGTCGGCCTCGTACTCGAGGTTCTTCTCGCCGACCAGTGTGACGACAGACCCCTCGCCCCGGTCCGGAACGGGCAGCCGGGCCGAGAGCGCCGCGTACGCCCCGAGCGCGGCCCGCTCCCCCTCGTAGAACCCGCCGCCAAGGAAGCCGCCGGCCGGGACCACCACGACCGGAACGGAGCGGACCCGCTCCGCGACCGCTATGCAGTCGTCGCCGATCGCCTCGGCCACGCAGGTCGAGAGGACCGCGATCGAGCCCGGCGAGCGGGCCGCGGCCTCGTCGAGGGCCGCGGCGAGCGCGTCCTCGCCGCCGAAGATCACCTCGGTCTCCCCCAGATCGTCCGAGAGCACGACCGGCAGCCGGCCCCCGGGCCGGTCGAGGAGCGAGGTCAGAAGGAGCGAGACGTGGTGGTGGGAGCAGCCGGACGGGCCGTGCACGATGGTGACCCCGTCGGCCACCGCGGACGCGACCGAGAGCGCGCCCGCGAGCGTGCAGCCGTCAGAGCGTGGTGTACTCGAGGGCGAGGGATTCGAGCTCATCCTGCGTGAGAGGTCGGGGGATCGACATGGCGGTGTTTCCGAGTATGTCCTCGGCGAGCCGGCGGTAGACGCTTGCCTGTGCCGACGCCGGAGCGTACTCGATCACGGTTCGGCGGTGGAGCTCGGCGAGCTGGACCACGCGGTCGCGCGGGATTGCGGCGACCAGGCGCGAACCGATTGCGTCGGCGAACGCCCGGACCAGCTCCTCCTCCCGCTCCATCCCCTTCGCGTTCAGGATCACCCCCGCGAGCCGGCAGCGGCACCGCGGCCGCTCGGCCAGACGGGCGATCGCCTTCGCGATGTTGTTGGCCGCGTACAGCGACATCAGCTCGCCCGAGCTGACCAGGTAGACCTCCTCGGCGTAGCCCTCCCGCATGGGCATGGCGAAGCCGCCGCAGACCACGTCCCCGAGTACGTCGTAGACGATCACGTCGGCCTCGAGCGCCCCGCGCTCCTCGAGGAGCTGGAAGGTCGCGATGATCCCGCGGCCCGCGCACCCGATCCCGGGCTCGGGCCCGCCAGCCTCGACGCACCGGACTCCCGCGTACCCGGTCCGGACCACGTCCTCGAGCGCGACGCCCGCGGCGCCGCGCTCCCGCACCAGGTCGAGCACGGTCGGCAGCGGCTCGCCGTGCATCAGCATCCGGGTCGAGTCGTGCTTGGGGTCGCAGCCGACCTGGAGGACGGATCGCCCGCTCTCTCCGAGCGCGGCCGAGAGGTTCGCCGAGGTCGTCGACTTGCCGATACCTCCCTTGCCGTAGAGGGCGATCTGCTTCATCCCTCTGCCGTTGGATGCACGGGCGGTTCAACCTTTCCGAAGTTAACGCAGGTCCGGTTGCGTTATCCGGCGAGATCCCGCGCGTCTACTCGTGGATCATCACGAGCTCCATCTTGAACCGGCTCGTCGCGTACACCGCGTGCGGCACGTTCGCGGGCATGATGATCAGTTCGCCCTCGGCGAGGGCGAACTCCTGCTCGCGAACGGTCACGCGGGCCGTTCCCTCGAGCACGGTCACGATCGCGTCGTACGGGGCCATGTGCTCGGAGAGCCCCTGCCCCTCGTCGAACGCGAAGAGCGTGATCGTCCCCGTGGGCTTGAAGACGAGCATGCGCGAGACGACCGCGCCGGGCTGGTAGTCGACGAGCCCCCGGAGCGGCACGACCTGCCCCGCTTCGAGCCCCCGCTGTGGATCCGTCATGGACCATGGGGTCGGTGCGGGATCTAAAAAACGTGACGCTCCCGTCACCGCCGTGCCTCGACGGCCCTGACGGCCCCGGGCAGTCCGTCCCGGATCTCGGCCTCGCCGAAGAACGCCCGGCCGTCGGCGACGGCCTCGGGCAGGCCCCGCGGCGTGACGTTGAGCACCTGGTTCACAGCGTAATACCGGCTCGTGTTCGTCTCGTTGCCGTAGGTCTCGATCTCCTCGAACCGGACGTCGGGGTGCTGGTGGGCCAGATCGTTGATGAACGGGGTGACGGCATGGCAGGCGTGGCACCCCTCGCCCCAGAAATAAAGGACGTCCGCGGTCTCGCCGGGGATCGGCGCGGGCGCCGGGCCGCCGACGCCAGCGGGGGTCGCGCAGCCTGCCGCGAGCACGAGCAGGAGAAGTACCGGGCCTGCCAGCCACCACGAATGTTGCACGGTCATCGCCCCTCAGATCGTCGACCCCATGGCGAGCGCGCCGAAGAGGATCAGGTCGTACGTGGCGTGGGTGATGGCCGATGTCGTGGTGTTCGCCCGCCGCCGGATCCAGGCGAAGACGAGCCCCGCGAGGAAGACCGAGACGAGGCCGTCCCACGAGTACTGCCATGCGTGGAGCGCGGCGAAGAGGAGGCTCGGGAGGACCATGCCGAAGACCGGCTGGAGTACGCCGCGGACCGCGAGCTCTTCGCCAACACCGGCCGAGACTGCAGCCGTGACCGCTCCCGCGGGGGTCAGCATGCCCGAGAAGAGCTGGCGATAGGCTGCCTCGTTCGTGACGGGCCAGCCCAGCGCGCCCCAGACCAGAGCGATCGCCCGATCCAGCAGGCCGAAGACCACGACGAGCACCACGGCCATTCCGAGGGCGAAGAGGACCTGCCGCGCCGTGGGCCGGACGAACGCGAGCCGCTCGAGCGCCTCCGCGAAGTTGCGCCGGACGAAGAGCCCGACCACCAGGAACGAGGCGTAGATGATGAAGAGGAGGGAGTAGGCCTCGGACCGGGCCAGCTCCCCCGGGCTCTGGCCGAAAGCCCCGCTCCCGAGCACGTTCGGGGAGAGGAGGGGTGGAGCGCCGTTCACGATCAGGGGGACGGGCGGGATCAGAATCAGGGCGATCACGAGCACGAGCGCGACCGCCTGGACGAAGGAGGCGGGGTCCAGCGGCAGGTACCGCGCAACCCACCGCCGGAACGGACGGAGCAGCCCGACGAAGGAGGCGAGGCCGAAGAGCGACCCGAGGCCGAGGAGGGCGAGCACGGTCGGCGCAATCCCGGGGGGCAGCACGCCCGCCTCGATCGTCGCGGTCGGCACGATCGCGAATACCCCGAACGCCAGCGAGACGAGGACCAGGGACCCGACGATCCCGAGCAGGAGCACCGCGGTCAGGTACCGGAGAGGCCGCGAATCCTCGGCCAGGTACGCGGCCATGGCCAGGACGACGAACGGCGCGACCTGGGCCGCACCGGCGCCGAGGAGGACGAGCTCGCTCCCGAGGTCGCGGCTCGACAGGAGGAGGAGCCCGACCGCGACCGCGGCCACGACCGTCCCGAGGAGGAGCGCCCGGTACCCCGTCCGCCCGGTCGGCGGCACCACGTCCGCGGCAGGCGAGGGCTCCTCCGGGTCCATACTGGATGTGGTGATCCGGGATATTTCTCTCTTCGCACGACCTCGCCCGGCATCCCCTCCCCGAATAGCCGCTCCTCGAGCGGACATGGCCGTGGAAGCGGGCACTTCGAAGCCCGAAGGAGACGGTGCGCTCTCCGCAAGGGCGTCGAGATCAGGAGAAACAACAGTCAAAGTCCCGGGGAGCTGAGGACAGGCGCGAAGCGGATCTGCGGCCCGAAAGCCGCGCCTGTCCCACTTGGGACTGTGTATCAGGTGCCCCGGAGACCCGACAATTGTCAGAGGGGCTGCACATCAAAGTTTGCCGTGCGATATTGCCCGGCAACCGTGACGAGCAGAAGGACGCTCCGGGATTCTCCCGTTTTTCGAAAAACTTTCCCGGCCGGAGGCCTGCGCGACGCCTCCGAACAGAGCGGCAAAACGCAGATGGCGAGGAGTGCGGAATCGAATATCACCGTCAACGCGGTGCGAGAAGAGCGATCGAGAGCGACAGGGCCGGCGTGAACGTCGACGATCCCCGTCCCGGAAGCAAGGAGGACGGACGCGGTCACGAAGTGCGGCCAAGCAAGGACTGCGCGTCCGCCTCCAAGGCCCTGTACCGGCTGCCCCGGAGACAGCAGAGAATCGACAGGGGTCGGCTTGAGTGTTTGCCAGGCAATAGTGACGTACAATTACGTTGAACATAGGCGTTCCCGAGCTGTATCCGAACGCACGACTGCGCCGAAGGCGACGGGTGCGGCACCTGTCAGCCCCGTCGAATCGGTTCGAGAGCCGGCCATCAGGCTCGTCGCGATCCCCGTCACAGTCGATGAGAAGATTGCGCCGCCGCCGAGGAGCGCGAGGACGAGGTAGAGACAGACAAGCGTGAACCGATCCCGTCCGTCATGGCCCCGTCTCCGAGGACGCTGAGGGGGAGATTTGAACTCCCGAGGGGCAGAGCCCCACAGGCTTTCCAGGCCTGCGCCTTACCGGACTAGACTACCTCAGCAGAATAGAACAGGGGATCGGGTTGACCCGGGACACTCTTAAGCTTATGCCCACGGGCCCGGAGCGGGGTCTCGTCGCCGGGGTAGATCCGGCCGTTCCGGTTGCAGCCGACGGCGGAGACCGGCCCGTTCGCGGCACGGCGTGCTCGCGTGCCGTGTTCTCGCTCGCTCACCGCGCCTTCCGCGCCCAGCTCCGCGGGTACGTCCCCGGCGCCATGAAGACCGTCTCGGGGGCGGCCACGAGCCCGGTCTTTCCCGGCGCGGTCGCCTCGCTCGAGACGAGCGTGCGGGCGAGCGCGACGAGCTCCCCCTTCCGCGTCACGAGCGCCACGGTCTCGCCGGCCCGGAACACCGGAAGCTCCGCCACGCCGACCCCCGCAAGCGCGGCCCCATGGCAGACCGCGTCCACGGCCCGGTCCCCGATCACGATCGCCTTGAGGTCCGGGACCGCGACCTCGACCGGCAGGAGCATCGCGTCGAGCGCGGAACGATCGCTCTCCGCGGCCCGGACGGCCGCGTCCTTGAGGGCGTGGAGCGTGACCGCGTCGCCCTCGCCGAACGCGCCGGACCGGGTCCGGCGGAGCTCGACCATCTGGCCCCCGCATCCGGCCACCAGCCCGAGGTGGTGGCAGAGCGAGCGGATGTACGTCCCGGCCTCGCAGGTCACCCGGAAGAGGACGAGCCGCCCGTCGACCGCGAGGACGTCGAGCGAGTGGATCCGGCGGATCCGCAGCTGCCGCTTCACGGCCGACCGCCGGGGCGGGCGCTGGTAGATCCGGCCGACGAACTCCTCCGCGACCGCGCGGACCCGCTCCTCGTCGACGTCGGAGTGGAGGCGCATCAGGCAGACGTACTCCTTCTCGTGCTTGAGCAGGAGGCGGGCGAGCCGGACGGCCCGGCCGTACATCACCACGAGCACGCCCGAGACCATGGGGTCGAGCGTGCCCGCGTGGCCGACGTCGACGCCGAGGATCTCGCCGACCCAGGCCGCCACCTGGTGGCTCGACGGGCCTCGGGGCTTGTCGATCACGACGATCCCGGGACGCGTGACGAGGGTTTCGGTCATCGGCCTCCGATCGCCCGGAGCGCGCCCTCGAGCGAGCCGTCCCCGACCGCGTCGGGCTCGACTCCGGCCCCGCGCATCCGTTCGGCCGTCACGTCCCCGATCGCGCAGACGAGCAGCCCCGGGCGCCGGCTCCAGACCGCCTCCGAGAACGAGTTCGCCGAGGTGAAGAGGACCGCGTCGGCGTCCGCGAGGTCGAGCGGCTCGCCCGTCGGGATCAGCCGGTAGATCCGGTATTCCACGGGCTCGCCGCCGGCGGCCCGGATCGCGGCGAGGAGGGGCTCGTTCGGCACGTCCGCGCGCGGGATGCCGATGGTCTTTCCCCTGAGCCAGCCCCCGAGGTGCGGCACGAAGTCCCGCGAGTAGAAGGAGGAGAGCGCCTCGGCCGTAACGCCGTGCCGGGCCAGCGCCGCCCGCGTCGCCGGGCCGATGGCGACGACGCGGAGATCCCGCCCCGACGCCGCCACCTGCGTCCCCACCAGATCGGCGGGGAGGGCCGAGGTGAAGAAGAGCCCGTCGAATCGTCCGGCTGCGAGGCTGGCGCCGAAGGCCTCGATCGCGGCGGGCGAGACCTCGGCCCGGAGCGGCGAGACCGGGTAGCACTCGTGGCCGAACCGGGCGCAGCGCTCGGCGTCGTCGCCGCCCTTGTCCGGAAGCCTGGTGATGGCGATCCTCATCTGCCTGAGCCTGTCGGCGCGCCCGGACTAAACGGTATCGATCGCCTTTATGCCCGCGCCCTCCGAGGAAATGGTAATGCTCGCGCTCGCGGTCGGGACTCTCCTCGGCGTCGCCCTCGGCGCCCTATCGGGCCTCGCGCCGGGCATTCACGCGAACACCCTCGCCTCGGCCCTGCTCGCGACCGGCGCCGGCTTCGCGGCCGTGCTCGGCGAGGAGGCGCTGGCCGCGGCCATGTTCGCGGCCCTGATCACCCACTCCTTCCTCGACAACATCCCCTCGACCTTCCTCGGCGTGCCCGAGGCCGAGACCGCGCTCTCGGTCCTGCCGGCTCACGCGCTCTGTCTCGAGGGCCGCGGGGAGGAGGCCGTCCGCTGCTCGGCCCTCGGCTCGGCGCTCGCCATGGTCTTCGCGGTCCCGCTCTCGCTCGCCTGCGTTATTCTCCTTCCGCCGCTCCAGCCGGCCCTCGACTGGGCGATCGGGATCCTGCTCGTCGCAGTCGTCGGCTACCTGGTCCTCTCGGACGACTCCCCCCCGTGGGCCTTCGCCGTCTTCGCCGTCTCGGGCGCGCTCGGCCTCTTCGCCCTCCGGTACGGGTTCCTGGCCTGGCACACGCTCGGCGCGGACGCGATCTTCCTCCCCCTCCTCTCGGGCCTCTTCGGACTTCCGATCCTGCTCACGGCTTCGCACGCCCGGGTGCCGGAGCAGCACTTCTCGGGCATCTCGATCCCGACCGCCGTGCTCGCGCGCCACTCCCTCCTCGGCACGTTCGCCGGGCTCCTCGTCGGCTGGCTCCCAGGGCTCTCGAACGCGACCGCGAACGGCCTGCTCGACGCCGCCGTCGGGTACGACCGCGACCGCCGCGGCTTCATCGTCGCGACCTCGGCCGCGAACACGGCGAACTCCTTCATCGGCCTCGCCGCGTTCTTCGCGCTCGGCCGGACGCGGAACGGGGTGCTCGCCGCCATGGCCGGCCTCACCCTTCCCTCCATGCCCGCGCTGATGGCCGTCGGCCTTGCCGCGGCCGTCGCGGGCTTTCTGCTGACGATCCGGCTCGCCTCCTCGGCCCGGCACCTCGCCCGCATCGAGGGCCGGCTCCTGAATCTCGCCGTCGTCGGCCTCCTCGTCCTCCTCTCGGCCATACTCGCCGGTCCGTTCGGCCTGCTCGTGCTCGGCCTCGCGACCGCAGTCGGGCTCGTCCCGCCGCTCGCGAATGTCCGCCGCGTCCACGCCATGGGCGCGATCATGCTCCCGGTCATGGCCTGGTCGTTCGGCGTTCCGGGGTTCTAGGCGGTGCCTTTTTTGCTCCGCGGCCCCCGATCCGTACGCGTGACCCGGCGGTACTGGTGGGGCGAGATCG
>JADGNL010000026.1 GCA_017883495.1 Methanomicrobiales archaeon
GGTCTCGCAGGCGCCCGAGGCGAGGTAGTGGGCGAGCACCGCCTCCCCGATCTCGTCGGAGATGGTGCTCCGGACTCGCTGGACGAGAGCCTCGATGTCCTCCTCCTGGATGCAGCCGAGGCTCTCCGAGCCGTCGAGGATCCGGTCCACGAGCCAGTGAAGATCGGCATCGTCGAGCCGCTCGAGCCGGCGCTCGAAGTCCTCGGCCGACTCGGCATAGTGGTTCGAGACCGGCGGCAGGATCGACTGGAAGGCATGGCCGGAGCCGCCGCACGTCAGGTCCCCGCACTCGGGGGCGAGCTTTCGCAGGATCTCGAGGTCGCGCTCTATGAGTTCCCTGGCCATATGCGATCCGATGGGCGCGCCCGTAACTAATATCCGCCGGTCGGCTTTTTCTTCCCGGCCTTCCGATATGATCCGATGGACCCTCGCCTGTACGACCGGATCGCCGCCGCGACCGCCCGGGCCTACGCCGAGGCGGTGGTGCAGCTCCCGCCCGACGTCCTGGGGGCGCTCGAGCGGGCCCGGGCAAACGAGATCGACCCCGTTGCCCGGGCCGAGCTCGAGAATATCCTTGCAAACGTCGACCTCGCACGTTCGACGGGCCTGCCGCTCTGCCAGGACACGGGGGTGCCCGTGGTCTACGTCACGCTCCCGCCCACGGTTCCGTTCGAGCAGGCCCTCTTCGACGCGATCGCCGACGGCGTCCGGCAAGCGACGATCGCAGTCCCGCTCCGGCCGAACGTGGTCGACCCGTGCACGCGGAAAAACTCGGGCGACAACACGGGCGCGGGAATGCCCGTGGTCCACGTCTCCCCCGGCGACACGTTCACGGTCACGGTCCTCCCCAAGGGCGCCGGGGCCGAGAACATGTCCCGGATCGAGATGCTGCTGCCGTCCGAGGTCGAGCGAATCCCGGAGGTCGTGGTCCGTTGCGTCCTCGAGGCCGGCGCCCGCCCCTGTCCCCCGGTCGTGCTCGGCGTCGGGATCGGCGGGACCTTCGACCAGGCCGCCGCGCTCGCGAAGGAGGCGCTGCTCGACCCGATCGACGCGATGGATGCGTACGAGACCGTGCTCTGCGACGCCGTGAACCGGCTCGGCATCGGACCCATGGGCCTCGGGGGACGGACGACCGCTCTCGCCGTGAAGGTGAAGCGGGCTGCGTGTCACACGGCCTCGCTCCCGGTCGCGATCAACGTCCAGTGCTGGGCCAACCGCCGCGCGACCTCAGTCGTGGAGGTGGACTGAATGGACCTCACGACGCCGCTCGGCGACGAGGTTCTCTCTCTCCAGGCAGGCGACCGGGTCACGCTCTCGGGAATCGTGTACACGGCCCGCGACGAAGCCCACCTCGAGATGATGCGCCACGGGATCCCGTTCGACCCGATCGGCGCGGCCGTGTACCACTGCGGCCCCGTGATCGCGGGCGACAGGGTGATCGCGGCCGGCCCGACGACCTCGGCCCGAATGAACCGACTCTCCGACTTCCTCCTCGATGCGGGCGTGCGGGCCCTGATCGGCAAGGGCGGGATGGACGCGACGGTCACCGAGCAACTCCGGGGCCGCGGGGTCTACCTCGCGTTCACGGGTGGCTGCGCCGCCCTCGCCGCGGCGCGGATGGAGCTCGAGGACGTCTATTTCCCCGAGCTCGGCATGGCAGAGGCTGTCTGGGCGATCCGGCTCGACCGCCTCCCGCTCGTGGTCGGGATCGACAGCCACGGACGGAACCTCTTCGCCGAGGTCCAGGCCCGGGCCGTGACGGCCGCAGGTCGCTCCTAGGGTGAACCTTCAAATACTTTTTCGCTCTGGCGCGCGCATACCGTACGCAGGAAGGGATCGATGAAGCTCGCGATCGACGAGAGGCGCTGCAAGGGCTGCAACCTCTGCACCCAGGTCTGCCCGTACCACATCTTCCGGCCCGGCACGGCCGCGAACCGGAAGGGCGTGCTCGTGCCCGAGCTCGACCGGCCCGAGCGGTGCACGAACTGCCGGCTCCGGAACCTCTACGGCCGGACCCTCTGCGGGGTCTGCCAGCTGACCTGCCCGGACCAGGCAATCCACTGGCAGAGCGAGCGGCCGTACGAACCCGTCCGGATCGAGGTGGAGTATTGACCCGCATCGAGTTCATGCAGGGCAACGTCGCCTCGGCCGAAGGAGCGCTCGCGGCCGGCTGCCGGTTCTTCGGGGGCTACCCGATCACCCCCTCGACCGAGGTGGCCGAACGGATGGCCTCGCGGATGCCGAAGGCCGGCGGGGTTTTCGTCCAGATGGAGGACGAGATCGCCTCGATCGCGGCCGTGATCGGAGCGTCGTGGACCGGGAAGAAGGCGATGACCGCGACCTCTGGCCCGGGCTTCTCCCTGATGATGGAGAACCTCGGGTTCGCCGTGATGACCGAGACCCCGCTCGTGGTCGTGAACATCCAGCGCGGCGGGCCGTCCACAGGGCAGCCGACGATGTCGGCGCAGGGCGACATGCTCCAGTGCCGGTACGGCTCGCACGGCGACATCGGGATCGTCGCGCTCGCGCCGAATTCGGTCCAGGAGATGCACGACCTGACCGTGAAGGCCTTCAACCTCGCCGAACGGCTTCGGTGCCCGGCCTTCCTGATGGCCGACGAGCACATCGGGCACATGCGCGAGCGGATCGACCTCCCCGACACGGTCGAGGTCGTGGACCGCACGCAGCTCGAGCCGGGCACCCTGCCCTTCGCGGCCGGACCCGGCCTCGTGCCGGGCTTCCCCACCTTCGGGAAGGGCCACCGGGTCCATGTCACGGGCCTGACCCACGACGAGCGGGGCTACCCGGCCACGACCGACCCGGAGGTGCACGCGGCCCTGGTCGAGCGGCTCGTCCGGAAGGTCGAGGGCGCTCGGCGCGAGATCGCGGACTACGTGGTCACGAACCCCGACGCGGAGGTCGTCTTCGTCTGCTACGGCGCACCGTCGCGGGCCGTCGCCCAGCTCGTGGCTGATAAGCCCGACGAGGGGATCGGCGTGCTCCGCCTCCGCCTTGTCTGGCCGTTCCCCGAGCACGCGCTCGCCGAGTTTTCGAACGCGACGGCCTTCATCGTGCCCGAGCAGAACCTCGGGCAGATCGCGAGCGAGGTCGAGCGGCACACGGACCTGCCCGTGGTCCCCGTGCCGAAACTCGGGGGGGAGCTGCACACGCCGGCCGAGCTCGCGCGGGTCTACGAGGGGGTGCGGCGATGAGCTTCGAGGACTGGCTCCGGGCCGACCGCCTGCCCCACATCTGGTGCAGCGGCTGCTCGAACGGCACGATCCTGAACTGCACCATGGCCGCGGTCGACATGATGGACTGGGACCCCGACCGGACGGTCGTAGTCTCGGGGATCGGCTGTTCCTCCCGCGCGGCCGGGTACGTCGAGGCCGATTCGCTCCATACGACGCACGGCCGGGCGCTCGCCTTTGCAACCGGGGTGAAGCTCGCTGAGCCGTCGCTCAACGTGGTGGTCTTCACGGGCGACGGCGACCTCGCAGCGATCGGGGGAAACCACTTCATCCACGCCTGTCGCCGGAACATCGACCTGACGGTCGTCTGCATGAACAACCTGATCTACGGCATGACCGGCGGGCAGGGCTCGCCCACCACGCCCCTCGGCGCGCTCTCGACCACGACCCCCTACGGCGCGGCCGAGCCCGCGTTCGACCTCGCGGCGCTCGCGGTCGCAGCCGGCGCGAACTACGTGGCCCGCTGGACGTCGTACCACGTCCGCGAGCTCGAGAAGGCCGTCAAGGCCGGGCTCGAGACCCCCGGGCTCTCGTTCATCGAAGTCCGAGCTGGCTGCCCCACCAATTACGGCCGAAAGAACCGGATCCGCGAAGCGACAGACCAGCTCGAGCAGTTCCGAACCAGGTCCATGCTGAAGGTGAAGTACGACAGGCTGGTCGCCGAGGGCAAGCCCGTGCCCCACGACGCGATCGTGGTCGGCGAGTTCGTGCGCCGGTCCAACCCGGCCATGGGGGTGGCGCCGTGAGGCGCGAGGTCCGGCTATCGGGCTTCGGGGGCCAGGGCATCATGCTCGCGGCCGTCATCCTCGGGCGGGCGGCTGTCATGTACGACGGCAAGTACGCGGTCCAGACCCAGGTCTACGGCCCCGAGGCCCGGGGCGGGGCCTCGATGGCCGCGGTCGTGATCGACGATGCCCCGATCCTCTACCCGAAAGTCACGAGCCCCGACCTCTACGTGATCATGAGCCAGGAGGGATTCGAGAAGTACGGGTCCGGGGCCCGGCCCGACGCGATGCTGCTGCTCGACCGTGGGCTCGTTCACTCCCGGCCTGCCTGCCGGTACCTCGAGGTCCCGGCGACCGACGACGCGCGGAGCGTGCTCAAGAAGGTGATCGTCGCGAACATCGTGATGCTCGGGGCGCTCGTCACGGCCACAGGTGTCGTCTCGCGCGAGGCGATCGAAAAGGCCGTGCTCGACCAGGTGCCGAAGGGGACCGAGGACCTGAACCTCCGGGCGCTCCGGCAGGGATACGCGCTCGGCGAGGGGGCAATCCATGAAGCTGCGTGAATACGAGGGAAAGCGGATCTTCGCCGAGGCGGGGATCCCGGTGCCGCGGGGAAGATTGATCCGGTCGGTTGACGAACTCGGCGACCCGGCAGAGTTCGGGGACGAGGTCGTGCTGAAGGCCCAGGTCGATGTCGGCGGCCGCGGCAAGGCCGGCGGAGTCGTGATCTGCCCGGCCTCCGAGGCGAAGGAGCGGGCGGCCGAGCTCTTCGGAAAGACGATCAAGGGTCTGCCCGTAACGGAGATCCTGATCGAGGAAAAACTCCCGATCGCCCATGAGTATTACTGTGCGGTCCTGGTCGACCGCTCGACCCGGCAGCCGGTCGTGCTCTTCACCGAGGCCGGCGGCGTCGAGATCGAGGAGACGGCCCGGACCGCCCCCGACAGGATTCGGCGCGTCCAGGTGCCCGCACTGATGACGGCGCTCCCCTCCTTCGCGGTCCGTGACCTTGTAGGGAAGGGACCGAAGGCGCTCGGTCCCGTTGTGGCCGCGCTCTACCGGACCTTCCTCGCGAAGGACGCGCTCCTCGCCGAGATCAATCCGCTCGTCGTCCTCGAAGACGGGCGGGCCGTCGCGGCCGACGCGAAGGTGATCGTCGACGACAACGCGCTTGCGCGACAGGGGATCGCCCAGAACCGCGACCTGACCGAGCGCGAGCGTGAAGCCGAGAAGCACGGCTTCTCGTACGTCGAGCTCGACGGCGACGTGGGGGTGGTCGGGAACGGCGCGGGCCTGACCATGGCCACCCTCGACCTGCTCCAGCACTACGGACTCCGCGCGGCCAACTTCCTCGACGTCGGTGGCGGCGCCGACCGCGAGCGGGTCGCCCATGCGGTCCGGTTGCTCGCGTCGTCGCCGGGAGTCCGCGTGATCATCGTGAACCTGCTCGGCGGGATCACCCGCTGCGACGAGGTCGCGAAAGGGATCGTCGAGGCCGGCGTGGACCAGCGGATCATCGTCCGGATGGCCGGCACGAACGAGGCCGAGGGGTGCGCCCTCCTCCAGGAGCACGGGTACGAGATGTACGGCTCCATGGACGCGGCCGTCGGCGCGGCTGCGGAGGCCCGGCCATGATCCTCGCGGATACGACCACGGGCGTGATCGTGACCGGCGCCACGGGCCGCCA
>JADGNL010000180.1 GCA_017883495.1 Methanomicrobiales archaeon
GGAACCGTACGGAGGAGGGATACGACAACCAGGACCACTTCCTGTACCGAGCCATTCGGGCCCGGTGCAAACTCGTTCAGCTACCATTTGCGCTTCCTGAATAAGAGCCTGTCTCTTTTTATCGGTGACTGTGAAAGTGGCAAACAACCAGATATTACCGTCCGCCAGGGGATCGGGGCCCTTTTCAGTCTAAACGATCCCGGTCCTCAGGTATCGGCGCGGTCGTTCCGCCCGAGGCACGGGCGGGCGCGGTCGCCGGGAAGGGTGAAGAAGAAGGTCGTGCCCGCGCCCGGCGTCGAGGCGACCCAGCACCGTCCTCCGTGCCGTTCGATCACCTTTTTTACGATCGGGAGGCCGACCCCGGTGCCGGCGTACCGTTCACGTGTGTGGAGGCGCTGGAAGAGAACGAAGATCCGGTCGAAGTACTCGGGCTCGATCCCGATCCCGTTGTCCGCGACCGCGAACCGCCACCACCCGTCCTCGCGTTCGGCCGTGACCCGGATTCGCGGCGACGCTCCCGAGCGGAACTTGAGCGAGTTCTGAAGCAGATGCGAGAAGATAAGCGGCAGTTCGGCGGGATCGCCGCAGACCACGGGAAGAGGGTCGTGCTGGACAACGGCCCCGAGTTCGCGGATCAGGTGGCGGTGGTCGCGCAGCACATCGAGCAGCACCTGCTCGACGTCGACCGGCTCGAACGGCCGTTTCTTCGCGCCGATACGCGAGAGTAAAAGGAGGTCCTGGACCAGCCGCTGCATGCGGAGCCCGCCCTCGACGATGTACCCGAGGATCTCGTCGGCGTCTTCGTCGAGCTGATCTCCGTAGCGGCGCTGGAGGAGCTGGACATGCGAGACGACCGTGCGGATCGGCTCCTGCAGGTCGTGGCTCGCCACGTACGCATAGCGCTCGAGCCCCTCGTTGGAGACCTCGAGCTCGTCGATAGCGGCCCGCAGGCGGAGCTCGGCCTCGACCCGGGCCGTGACGTCCTGACCCTGGATAACGGTCGCGGCGATTGTCCCGTCGGGGTTGCGGAGTGTGGCCGCCGTCCAGAGTACGTTCCGTATCGTCCCGTCGCGGTGAACGACCGTCCCCTCGACGCCCTGCGGCGCGTCCCTCGCCTCGCGGACGGTCGGGGCAATCCCGGGCAGGACATCGGCGAGGAGCTTTCCCGCGAGACCGCCGGCCGATCGACCCGTAAGCCGCTCGAAGGCACGGTTCAGGCGCGTGACTCGTCCCTCGGCATCGAGGACGAGGATCGGGCCCGGCGCCTGCTCGAGCAGCCCCTCGACGTACTCGCGGGCTTCGCGAAGCTCGTCGGTCCGGCTCGAGAGCTCGCGAAAGAGGACCGAATAGGGCCGACGGACCCCGAACTCGACGATCGCCAGGGCGAAGAGGTAGAAGGCGAACAGCCGGAGGAGATGGCCGGCCAGGTTCACCGGCCCGATCGCGTCGGCGGTCAGGGTGAAGCAGACCTCGGCAGCCAGGTAGCTGCCGAACGCACCGAGGAGGAGACGAAGCATCTCCTCGTCGAACGCGGCACGGCGCCGGTAGAGGAGGAGCATGCCTGCCGCGAGACCGGCCACGACCACGACCTCTGCCCCGAGACGGAACGGCGGCGCGGCCAGACCGTCGACGTTAACGTCCGGAAAGACTCCTATGGCGATCGCGATCAGCAGGGCAGCCGTCGCGGCCGCATAGGCGCCGAGCAGGTACCGCGGTGCGATCTCGCGGCCGATTGCGAGCGGAGCGCCGACGGCTGTGGCCGCTGCGAGGAGGCCTCCGGCGACCCAGAACTGGGATGCGAGGCCCTGTGGAGACCCGGCGAAGACTCCCATGCTGTCGTAGGCCAGCGCGTGGAGGAGGGTCAGGCCCCCGACGAAGAGAAGGCCGATGCCGAGCACCAGAAAGTAGGCGTTCTCGAGGTAGGGCCGACTCGACCATACCAGGATAAAGAGGGCGAGCGCGACCCCGACGGCGGCCATCTCCACGAGGGCGTGGAAGAGCAGGTAGTTCTCGAGGGCGACTCCGAGCAGGAGTGCTCCGGCCAATAAGGCACCCGCTCCGATGACGAGGGTGCGATGTGTCGGCCGGACGACCGTTGCCATGAGTATCTCCCGTAGTCGGACTGGTCCCACGATGAGATAATGGTTATCCTTGAAGCCGGTCGCGAGCTCGGGGAGTCCACCGCCGGAGCAGGAGCGAGAGCGAGACGACCGTGACCGAGGAGAAGGCCATCGCGGCCGCAGCCCATTCGGGGCGGAAGACGATCCCCGTGAACGGGTAGATGACGCCCGCGCCGACCGGGATCAGGGCTCCGTTGTAGAAGAAGGCCCAGAAGATGTTCTGGCGGATGCGGCGCATCACGGCCCGCCCGAGCTCGATGGCGGCGACCGCGTCGAGGAGATCCGAGCGGACGAGCACGACGTCCCCCGACTCGATGGCGACGTCGGTTCCCGAGCCGATCGCGATCCCGAGGTCGGCCGTCGCGAGCGCCGGGGCGTCGTTGATCCCGTCGCCGACATATGCGACCCGCTCGCCGCCATCCTGGAGCCGTCGGATCTCGTCGGCCTTCTCGCCGGGAAGGACCTCGGCCAGCACCCGGTCGATCCCGATCGAACGCGCGATCGCGTCCGCGGTCCGACGGTTGTCGCCCGTGATCATCGCGACGCCGAGCCCCATCGCCTTCAGGGCCTCGACCGCCCGTGCCGTCGTCGGCTTGACCGGGTCGGCGACCGCC
>JADGNL010000181.1 GCA_017883495.1 Methanomicrobiales archaeon
CGGCCGAGCCGGCCGATGCGGACGGCAATGCGGGCACTGCCCTCTACCTCGACAGCCGCGACAACTTCGTCCGGTCCGAGGGGAAGCGAGTCGGCCTGATCGGGGTCGAGGGCCTGGTCGTGGTCGACACGGACGACGCGCTCCTTGTGGCGAAGAAGAGCGAGACCGGGCGCGTGCGCGAGCTCGTGGCCGCGCTGAAGGCGGCCGGCGATCCCGTCGTGGTCCACCACAGGGAGGAGCACCGGCCCTGGGGGAGCTACAAGGTGCTCGAGGCGAACGGCGCGTACAAGATCAAGCGGGTCACGGTCCGGCCCGGCCGTCGCCTCTCCCTCCAGCTCCACCACCACCGCTCCGAGCACTGGATCGTGGTCTCGGGGACGGCCGAGGTCGAGCTCGAGGGCGAGACCCGCCTGCTCGCGCAGGGGGAGTCGACCTTCGTCAAGACCGGCCAGCGCCACCGGCTCGGAAACCCCGGCGTGATCCCGCTCGAGGTGATCGAGGTCCAGATCGGCGAGTACCTCGAGGAGGACGACATCGTCCGGTTCGAGGACGTGTACGGCCGCTCCTGAGACCGCGTACCTTTTTCACTCAGCCGAGACCATCCACACCGTAATGGCAGCAGAGACCGAGCGCGAGGCCGAGCTGGCGGTCACGGGCATGCACTGTGCGACCTGCTCGCTCGCGGTCGAGGAGGCGCTGAAGCGCGAACCCGGCGTGAGCGGCGCGCAGGTGAACCTCGCGACCGAGAGTGCCCGGGTCACCTTCGACCCGGCGAGGACGGACCTCGCCCGCCTCGGGAAGGCAATCGAGGGGGCCGGATACGGCGTCGTGAACCGCGAGGCGACCCTCCATGTGGGCGGCATGGTCTGCGCGATGTGCGTCCGGACGATCGAGGAGGCTCTTCAGGCCCTGCCGGGCGTGGTCGAGGCGCAGGTCAACCTCGCCACCGAGCGGGCCCGCGTCGTCTACAACCCCTCGCTCGTCGAGGTCCGCCAGATGGCCGGGGCGATCGAGGCCGCCGGGTACCAGTACCTCGGCCTTGAGGGCGAGGTCTCGGAGGAGGCCGAGCGCGCGGCGATCGAAGCCGACCTTGCCGAGAAGCGACGGCGGATCCTCGTGGGCTTCGGGGTCGGCATCCCGCTGATGCTCTCCATGTGGTTTCCGTTCGGGGTCCCGATGGAACTCCTCTCCTGGATTCAGCTCGTGGTGGCGACTCCGGCTTTCGTCTACGTCGCGGCACCGATCTTCCGGGCGGCCTGGCTCGGGCTCCGGAACCGGACTCTGAACATGGACGTGATGTACGCGATGGGGATAGGGGTCGCGTACGTGGCCTCGGTGATGGGCACCCTCGGGATCGTCCTCACGGCCGAGTTCATGTTCTACGAGACAGCCCTGATACTCGCTGCATTCCTGACCCTCGGCCGGTACCTCGAGGCGCGGGCCAAGGGGCGGACCGGGCAGGCGATCCGGGCCCTGATGAGGCTCGCGCCCAAGACCGCGACCGTCGTCCGCGACGGGGCCGAGGTCCCGGTCCCTGTCGAGGACGTCGTCCCCGGCGACCTCGTGCTCGTCCGTCCGGGGGAGCGGGTCCCGGTCGACGGCACGGTCCGGGAGGGCGAGAGCTACGTCGACGAGTCCATGATCACGGGCGAGCCCGTCCCCGTGCGAAAGACGGCAGGCGACGAGGTCGTCGGCGGCACGATCAACGGGACCGGCGCGCTCCGCTTTGCGGCCGAACGGGTCGGGCGCGAGACCGTGCTGGCCCAGATCATCGCGCTGGTCGAGCAGGCGCAGGGGTCGCGCCCGCCCGTGCAGCGGATCGCGGACCGCGCCGTCGCCTGGTTCATTCCGGTGGTGCTCGCGATCGCCATCGCCGCGTTCGTCGTCTGGTACGTGTTTCTCGGCGCGACCCTTCTCTTCGCGCTGACCACCCTGATCTCGGTCCTCGTCGTGGCCTGCCCCTGCGCGCTCGGGCTCGCGACGCCGACCGCGGTCACGGTCGGGGTCGGGCGTGGAGCCGAGCTCGGCGTCCTCGTCCGGAACGGCGAGGCTCTCGAGCACGCCGAGCAGGTCACGTTGGTCGCGTTCGACAAGACCGGGACACTCACCGCGGGCGCTCCGGCCGTCACGGACGCGGTCCCGTTCGGCGGCTTGGACCGGGCGACCCTTCTCGCACTCGCGGCCGGCGCCGAGGCGGACTCCGAACACCCGCTCGGCCGGGCGATCGCGGACGCGGCCGGCGCAGAGGGGATCGCGATCCCGACCGCGAGCGCATTCGCGTCGGTCACGGGGCGGGGCGTGGCCGCCACCGTCGACGGGCGGGAGGTGCTCGTCGGGAGCCGTGCTCTCCTCGAGGAACGGGGTGTCGCCCTCCCCGACGGCGCCGAGGCCACGCTCCGGGCGCTCGAGGAGGCCGGGCGGACGGCCGTCCTGGTCGCGGCCGGGGGTGAGGTTGCCGGGATCCGGGCGGTCGCCGACCCGGTCAAGCCGACGACGGCACGGGCGGTCGAGGCCCTGAAGGCGATGGGGCTCGGCGTCGCGATGATCACGGGCGACAACCGTCGGACCGCGGACGCGATCGCGCGTTCGATC
>JADGNL010000027.1 GCA_017883495.1 Methanomicrobiales archaeon
CGACGCGTTCGGCACGGCCCACCGGTCGCAGCCGACCGTGGTCGGCCTGCCCATGCTCATGCGCTCGGCCGCCGGCCTCCTGATGGAGCGCGAGGTCTCGCAGCTCTCCCGGGTCTTTACGGGCGCGCCGCGACCGGTCGTGGTCGTGCTCGGCGGGACCAAGGTCGACGACTCGATCGACGTGGCCCGGCACGTGCTCGGCAACGGCGTGGCCGACACGGTGGTCGCAATCGGCGTGGTCGCGAACATCTTCTACCTCGCACAGGGCCTGTCCATCGGCGGACCGTCGAAGGCGCTCATCGAGCAGCTCAAGTACATGCCCCTTGTGGACGTGGCCCGTGAACTGCTTGCGACCTACGGCGACAGGATCGTGCTGCCGGGCACGGTCGCGGTCCGCGAGAACGGGGCACGGATCGAGTACCCGGCCGATAAGATCCCCGCGAACGCGCAGGTCATGGACGCGGGGGCCGCGGCCGTGGCCGAGCTCGCGGGCGTCCTCTCGAGCGCCGGCACGGTCGTCTTCAACGGGCCGGCCGGGGTCTTCGAGGATCCCATGTTCGCCCTCGGCACGCACGAGCTCCTGAAGGCGGCGGCCGAGGCCGACTTCTCCGTGATCGGCGGCGGCCATACGGCCGCAGTCGTCGAGAAACTCGGGATCGACGACCGGTTCACCCACATCTCGACCGGCGGCGGGGCCTGCATCGAGTTTCTGACCGGCAAGACCCTGCCTGCCGTCGACGCCCTCGAGCGCTCGAGGCAGGCTTTCGGCTAACCCTCTCCTTTTCGTCCAGGCGCTGGACTAGCTGCACCCGCTCCAGCCGCAGTGCTTGCAGATCCCCTGGTTGCAGCCCTCGCCGAAGTCCAGGGGCTCGCGGCAGTCGGGGCAGAGGCGCCGCGACGTCTTCGAGTCCACCTGCCGGATCTCCCAGTCCTGCAGAGTCGTGATGCTCTCGTTTCTCGCCGAGAGGTCGATGCATCGGCCCACGACGTCGGCGCACGAGTGCCCCTCCGAGGCCGGGTTCTTGATCGCGGAGATGCAGTTGACCTTTGCGAACTGTCGCACGAACTTCTGGTACGGCACGCCGTTCTGAAGCCCCGTGCTGATTGCCCGTCCCATGGCATTGCTGCTCGCCTCGCATCCGCCCTGCCCGACCGTCCGGATGAAGACCTCGATCGGCTTCCCTTCAAGCAGGTTCACGGTCACGTACAGGCGGCAGCACCCGGACTGGCAGAGGTACGTCCGTCCCGCGAGCTCCTTCGGCCGGTCGAGCGGGAGTCGGGGAACCTGCTCCGGCCGAACCTTCCCGGTCGGAGCGGGCGGGAGTGTCCCCGTCTCCTTCAGGGCGAGGACGACCGATTCGCGGCTTCCCGTCCGGTAGATCGTGATCCCCTTCAACCCGAGTCGCCATGCCATGAGGAGCGCCTCCGCGCAATCCTCTTTCGTTGCCGACGAAGGCATGTTGACAGTCTTGCTGATGGAAGCGTGGACGTGCCGCTGGAAGCTCGCCTGCATCCGGACGTGGTCCTGCCAGGAGATGTCGAGCGCCGTCTTGAAGAGCCGCCGAAAATCCTCGGGGAGCCACGCGAGGTCCTGGACGGTGCCCGTCTCGTGGACGTGGGAGACGACCTCCTCCCCTCGCGTCGCGCGCTCGCCCTCTGTGAGATTCATCTCAGCGAGAACCCGGTCGAGCGCAACCCGAAAGACGGGGTTCACGATCACGAACGTCTTGCCGACCGTGTTCTTCCGGGTATAGGCGAACGAGAAGACCGGCTCGATCCCGCTCGAGCAGCCGGCGAGGAGCGAGATCGTTCCGGTGGGCGCGACCGTCGTCATCGCCGCGTTCCGGACCGGGAACTGCCAGATACTCCCCTCAACGGCCGGGAACGGCCCGAGCGACTCCGCGCGCTGACGGGACTCGTCCACGGTCGCCTCTGTGATCCGCTCCATCACCTCCTCGCACCAGGCCCTCCCTTCGTCTGAGTCGTACGGGAGGTCCAGCATCAGCATGGCGTCGTGGACCCCCATGACGCCGAGACCGATCTTCCGCGTCCGCCTGGTCGCCTCCTCGATCTGTGGGATCGGATAGACGTTCCGGTCGATGACGAGGTCGAGGAACCGGGTAGCCATCCGGACAGTGGCCTCGACCCCGTCCAGGTCGATCGCCCCGTCGCGAACGAAGGCAGCCAGGTTGATACTTCCGAGGACGCAGCTCTCGAACGGGAGGAGGGGCTGCTCGCCGCAGTTGTGGGCCACGAATCCGTTCGCGTCGAAGGCATTGGCGCCCGGCACCTGCACGTCGAAGACCTCCTCCTCCCCGTCGTCCTGCAGCGCCGCTACCGTCGCCAAGAAACGCTCCCGGTTCAGGGACCGCGAATACGATGAGAGCGCCCGTTCAAGGGCTTCTCGCTTGCGTGTGTGGACAAAACCCACCCGGTCCCGGAAGCGGGCGAGGTTCTCGCTCGCAATCACCAGCTCGAACTGGGCACGAGTCGGATACGGCCTCGACCCTCCCCGCCCGTCGGGCAGCATTTTACACCCTGCGTCCCTGCGCGAATATATGTGGGAGGCGATCCCGAGACGCAGGAGCATCCGCTGGACGGCGCAGAGGAGCGGGAGCGAACTCTGCGCCAGCCTGACGCTGACTCCCTTTGCGGTCGAGCCCTGCACCGAGCCGTCGCAGTCGAAAAGTCCCGAGAGAATGCCACGGTACCCGGCGGACGACGCCCGTTCGAGGGAGGGCGTGACTGTCTTCTTCCCGGGAGCCATCCCGTACGAGGCGGCGAGATCGCGGATGGCGGCAAGTTTCAACCGATGTTCATCCCTCCCCCTGACGGCAAACCACCCGGAGAAATCGGAGCGGTGGGCGAGCATGGAGGCACATGTCCCCGCGTGCTCCATCACTGATATCGCGCCCGAGTCGCTTTCCCAGACCGAGAGGACACCGACATCCGACTTCAGCGTGCCGTCACCGACAAGCAGGCCCAGGAGGTATCCCTCCTCCTGAGTGAGCGATCCTTCCCACGCCGGAAGGGCGCGGTGGTCGTGGAGAAGGACCCGGTCGCCAGGGGAAAGGTCGCCCACGCGGGTCCATTCGATCTCCGTGAGATTGCGAGTGACGGACTTTACCCGGCAGGCCGGGTGGTCCCTGGTGAGCCTGACGCAGTGGCCTTCCTTTGTGACAAGTTCCACCACCTTCTTCGTCCCCGTCGAGAAGAAACCGTCCGGACCCGACCGGAAGGTCATGCCGTTTACGACCACATCAAACGCCGTTCCGACGAGTTCGGCGACCTGGCGGGGTCCTGCACCCGTCATCACCCAGGTGTCGGCGGTGACGCAGGGGTTCGTTGTCTCGATTTCGCCGAGCTGCGGCGTCGGGTTGTGCCGGTTGATCTCGTCGTGGAAGAGGATCCCCGGCTCCCCGTTTCGCCAGATCCCGTCCACGATGCCCGTCCAGATCTCGCCGACCGTGACCGACGCGCCGGTGACGGGATGGACGAGCCAGACGGCCCCGATCTCCTTTCTGTCGACGAGGCCCATGAAGCGATCGTCGACCATGACCGAGAGGTTGAAGTTGGCCACCTCCCCCTCCTCGCGCTTCATGGCGATGAACGCCAGGATGTCGGGATGCCAGACGTTCAGGATCCCCATGTTCGCCCCGCGCCGCCGCCCTCCCTGCTTGATCACGTCGGTGGCCGCGTTGAAGACCCGGATGAACGAGATCGGGCCCGAGGCGACGCCGTC
>JADGNL010000182.1 GCA_017883495.1 Methanomicrobiales archaeon
CGACTCTCCCACCCCTTCGTCGTCGCGATGTATCGGTTACCCTGGGACACAGAAAGTAGTTATGGGATATACTCAACTCTGTCCCTGCCCGTTTCGGGGCCGGAAGTGCAGACATGAGGAAAGAACTGGTACTAGGAATTCTGCTGCTGCTCGCCGGAGCGATCGTCATCGTTCCGGTCAGCGCAGTCGACCCGCATACGACGGCAAAAGGCCAGCCCAATCAGAACTGTCAGGAGATCTTCCCCGGCGGGGATCTCGCGCCTGCCGGCTTCAACACGGCAGGGTTCGCCCACGCGACGACCGTCTATGCCGGCTCCGGGGCCTCGCTGATCTCCGGCAACCCGCATGCCGTCTCGCAGTATGACGTGGCCTGCTTCCAGCAGGGCCAGAGGATGCTGCGGCAGGCCGTCTGATCCTTTTAGTGCAGTAACAGGAGGCGATGAAGGGCCGACACCACGGGTGTCGGCAGCGTCCCGCCATCGAAGGCTATGCCCGACCCGCCCGACGGGAGACGTTTTCCAATATCTTTTCTCTGCGGGCCTGCCCGTGATCATCCGTTCAGAGGGCCGCAGCTGGAGCCGGTCGTAGGGTGACGGAAAGAGATCCGTCGGGCCGGATCGGAAGGCCCTTTGTATCGACCGGAACTCTTTCGACAGGCGGGAGCGAAGGGATCGATATGGAGGCATCCATGAAGATCCTCGTCGTCATGGGCAGTCCGAGAAAGGGGAACACGTACAGGGCGGCCGAACGCATCCGCGAACTTATGGAGTCGTACGGCCCTGTTGAGTTCGAGTACCTGTGGCTCGGCGAGGCGAACCTCTCGCCGTGCCGCGGATGCTTCGTCTGCATCGCGAAGGGGGAGGAGAAGTGCCCGAACAGGGACGATGCTCCGGCGATCGAGCAGAAGATGCGCGAGGCCGACGATGTCATCTTCGCATCGCCAGTCTACGGCATGAATGTCTCGGGCCTCTTCAAGCTCTTTGTCGACCGATTCTGCTACATCTTCCACCGGCCGAGGTTCTTCGAGAAGAAAGCGCTCCTGCTCACGACTACGGGAGCTCTCGGGATCAAGGAGGTCCTGTCCTACCTGGCTCTCGTGGCACAGATCTGGGGATTCGAGGTCGCCGGCAGGGCGGGACTGATCACTCCTCCGGGCCCGATTCTCGAGTACCGGAAAGAGGAGAACGAGCGGAAACTCGCTCGGGCAGCCGAGTCGTTCTATCGCGCCGTCCGAAATGGTCGCCGGAAGAGACCGGGGCTGAAGGACGTCGTCATCTTTCACGGACAACGAGGGTCGTTCGGGGAACTCGAGCAGGCGGCGCCGGTCGATTACCGGTACTGGAAGGAGAGGGGGTGGTTCGATACCGGCGCCAGGTATTACGTTGACGTACCGGTCAACCCCGTTTACTCCGCGATCGGCCGGATCGTGGAGCGCCAGGCGAGACGCCAGATCTGGAAAGACTGCGCATCGTGAATAGGGTGGCTGTCGGCCGTGATACGGACGACCGCGAGACCGGCCACTGCGAATCGATGGAGGCCGACCATTGGAGGGCATCGGCCGGGCGGAGTTATGAGTTCGTGGCATGGAGGCGGAGTGTCCCCTCCCCCGTGGGGATCGATCCGTACCGGTGCACCTCTCCGTAGCCGAAACCTTTTTGCATATCTATCTCCCGTAGAGTCATCGTGACGGAGAGCGATGATCGGCTGGGCCTTTCCCCTCGCCGCCCCCGTGCCCGGCGCCATCCTCGGTGTCATCTAATTTCCTTTCCCCGGGGAACCGGATCGTGCTCCCTGCCGGGTTGCCGATGCCAATCGGCGGAAGGGGACGCTCGTGACTCGGGCGGCAACACCCGCCGCAGGGGAATTGCGGTGAGAGATATCCAGAGTACGTGCGCGTGCGGCGTGATGAGCGCTCCCATCGCCGGGGGCGGCCGACGGCAGACCCGGCAACAGTGGGGAATCGTGCGGTAAGACGGAGAGACATGGACATACGAACGGTAGAACTGTCCGAGCGGGACCCGGCACTCGTGTCAGCCCCCCGGCTCGTCTCGTGGAATGTCACGGCGCGGTGCCCGTTGCGCTGCGGCCACTGCTATATCGATGCCGGTGAAAAACCGGACGAACGCGAGCTGAGCACCGGGCAGGGCAGGGCCCTGATCGATCAGCTCGCCGCCGTGGGCCGGCCCGTGCTCATCCTGAGCGGGGGTGAACCCCTCCTGCGTCCCGATATCTACGAGCTCGCGCGGTACGCGACCGACGCCGGCCTCCCGGTGGCGATGGGCACCGGCGGCACGCTCGTGACCGACGACGTGGCCGCCCGGCTCGCCCAGGCAGGGGTCAGGAAGGTGGCCGTCAGCCTTGATTCGGTACGGCCGGCCCTGCACGATCGGCTTCGCGGCGTCCCGGGGACGTGGGCGCGAGCCGTCGCGGGGATTGAGGCTCTCCGGCGTCTGGGCATCAGCGTCCAGCTCAATACCACGATCGGCCTGTGGAACATGGAGGAGCTGGACTCGATCATCGACTTCGGCCTGGCGCGCGGGATCCGGGACTATCAGTACTTCTTTCTGGTTCCGACCGGGCGCGGGCAGGCCCTCGGGGATCTCCCCCCGCACACGTACGAGTCGACGATCGAGCGCCTTCTCCGGGCCGGGCGGCGTCCGGGCGTACGCCTCCGCCCGACCTGCGCCCCGCAGTTCGTCCGGATCGCATCGGAGATGGGGCTCGACACGACGGCATGGGGGCGCGGATGCCTCGCGGGCCTCTCCTACTGCCGGATCGACCCGACGGGCGCGGTGACCCCGTGCCCCTATCTCCCCCTCTCCCTCGGGAATGTCCTCGAGCAGCCGTTCGCGGAGATCTGGAACGGCTCGCCCATCCTCGCCGCCCTCCGGGACCCCGACGCCCTCGGCGGACGGTGCGGTCAGTGCGACTTCCGTGTCTCGTGCGGAGGGTGCCGTGCCAGGGCGTTCGGGGCCAACCGGCCGGGAGGCGGGTGCGGAACCCCCAGCGACGCAACCGCCGGCCCGGGGACCTATCTGGCTGAAGACCCCGGGTGTCCGTATGAGCCGGGAGCCCCCGCGGCCCGGGTGATGCCATGATGCCCCTCGTCGCGCTCGACCGCACGGATCGGCTGCTGCTGCAGCACCTCCAGGACGCCTTCCCGCTTAACAGAAGGCCCTGGGGGGTCCTCGGCGAGCGGCTCGGCATCACCGAGGAGGAGGTGCTGGGCCGGGTTCAGCGTCTTGCCCGCGAGGGCGTGGTCCGGAGCATCGGCACCGTGGTCGAGGCACGGCGGGTCGGCCTCGCCGCGTCCACCCTCGTTGCCCTGCGCGTCCCCGAGGCGCGGCTCCTCGAGGTGGCGAGCGTGATCGGCGAGCACCCCGGCGTCTCCCACTGTTACGAGCGGGACCACGCGTTCAACCTCTGGTTTACTCTCTCCCTGCCGGACGAGGCGAGCATGGACCGCGAGATACGCCGGCTTCTCGCACGGTCCCGGGTGCCCGCAACGGAGATGCTGAACCTGCCCGTGCTTCGGCGCTTCAAGGTGGACGTCCGCCATCGGTTCACGGAGCCGGGAGACGGGGGGGATCGAGCATGAGGCCCCTGTCGTGGGCGGTTCTCCAGCAGCTCCAGGACGGCGTGCCGATCGTGGACGAGCCCTTTGGCGAGATCGCGCGGCAGCTCGGCGTCTCCGAGGAGGAGGTGTTCGCCTGCCTCGAGTCCCTGGAGGCGGAAGGGGTCGTCAGGCGATTCGGCGCTCGTATCGACCAGCGGCGGTGCGGGATCACCGTGAACGCCATGGTCGCCTGGCGGGTGCCTCCGGACTCGGTCGAGCCGGTCGGGCGCGCCATGGCCGCACACCCGGAGGTGACGCACTGTTACGAGCGGAGCACGGTCCCGGGGCGGTGGGAGCACAATCTTTTCACGGTCCTCCATCAGCCCGACGAGCGGTCGCTGTGGCGGCATCTCTCCGCGCTCTCGGCCGAGAGCGGGATCGACGACTTCGTGGTCCTGGTCAGCGGACGCGAGTTCAAACGGGTGCCCGCGGCGCGTATTCTCCCGGTTGCCGTGACCGGGTCGAGGTCGGAGCGATGATCCGCATCAGCCGGCTGGTGCACGGCCGCGAGCCCGTGAGCCGGGCCATCTCCGGCATCGGACACGGGGACGGCGGACCGGTCGTCTTCTGGAACCTCACGGCCCGCTGCAACCTCACGTGCGTACACTGTTACCTCGGCGCCGGCCCGGGTGCCCCGACCGCCGGCGAGCTGACGACATCCGAGGCTCTCGGGCTCATCGACGAGTTCGGAGCGGTGCGTGCGCCCGTGATCCTCTTCAGCGGAGGCGAGCCCCTGCTCCGGACGGACCTCGGAGAGCTCGCGGCGCACGCCAGGGCGCGGGGCCTGGCTACGGCCTTGAGCACGAACGGCACCCTCATCACGCCGGACGTTGCCCGGGAGTTGCACGAGGCCGAATTCGAATACGTCGGCATCTCTCTCGATGGCGCGACCGAGCAGACGCACGATGCGCTGCGAGGCGTTCCAGGAAGCTTTCGGCGTGCCGTGCAGGGGATGGAGAATTGTGTCGCGGCCGGAGTCCGCTGTGGCCTGCGCGTTACGGCCACGAGCGACAACGCCGCGGAGATTCCAGAACTCCTTCGGCTCGCCCGGGAGATCGGTATCCAGCGGTTCTGTCTGTACTGGCTCGTCCCGAGCGGCCGGGGGCGGGAGGCCGCGGCGACGCGGCAGGTGGGTCCCGCAGAGGTCCGCCGCATCCTCGACCTGCTCTACCGGACGGCACGGGAGACCGCTCCCGAGGAGATGGAGATCCTGACGGTAGACGCTCCCCAGGACGCGGTCTACGTCCTGGAGC
>JADGNL010000028.1 GCA_017883495.1 Methanomicrobiales archaeon
AGCCGCTGTCGCGCGTGATCGCGCCGGCCGCGATGGAGCGAGAATCACGGCGTCCGTCGGCCGGTGCAGGCTGTGTGGGCTTGAACGGGCCGAGTGGGGAGCAGAGGATCCGGCTCAGCGAGATGTGCCACCAGCGGGAATCGCGGCGAGCGGTGGTGGCCGGCGTCGGGGCGTTGGCTGGCTCTGCAACGGCTTCTACAAGCATAAGGTGCGGCGGATTGTGGAATAAATTGAGCCTACCTCCCCCGACAGATAATAATTCATTTTCCTCATGGATTTGATAATTCCATATACATTCACTCTTGGGCAACCCGCTATCGAGGAAGTTCAATTGGCTTGTAGATCGGGCCTGGTTTGATGTACTCACCTCGATAATCTAATATCGTCAACAAGATCCGAATCAGCAGATTAGAGAGATCAAAATATCTTTCTACGGGGTCACTCGCTTTCTTAAACCGTCCATAATGCACAATCTCATTGCGATCTGGAACAAGCGAGAGGTCGTCTTTAGAATATATGATAGAAAATTCCCTAAGTGCAAACTCGAGTTTATCCTTGAAGTCAGGGTGATTGAAAGCTGTTCTTCGAGAAATCTTTTCTACAATCGAATCATCCAATTCTATCCCACTTTCTTCGAGGACTGCCTTGATTTCTGCTCTCGCCCTATAGATAGATCGAATCGGAGGACGTTCTGCTCTTCTCATTCTCTCAATAGTATGGCTGCAGAATGACTCAAGAACCATAATCCCTATCTGGAATTTTTCCTCTAAAGTCAGGAGGGGATGTTGGGATGTCACCGTGAGATGAATTAATTTTCTTAGCTTTATCTTATCCTGATACTTCCTCATCAGAGGAAATGCGTTTTCCAGAAATTGTCTAAAACAGCAAGGGTTCGGACAATGAATTGGTATAGTCGGCGACCTTCCGGCAAAAGGGGTCCGAGGCCGCGGGAAAAGATCGGACGCGATCAATGTCGTACCATCATAGTAATCTGCGTATAGGACGACGACGTTTTCACAGGATGCCAGGGACATAAGCCAACTAAGTTGATCGAGTCGCTCACACCATTCCTCCTTTTGTTCAAATGGAATGGTACAGATCGCTTCAGAAGTAACCTGCGAGACTCTTTCCTTTAACAATCCCTCGACTATCGTATTGTATTCGGATCTTTTCCTGAGTTCTACCAGGACTTCGTCGATATTGATAGTTAATGCATCAAGTCGTGGAGTCGCATCGCCTTCTGCAAAATAATAACATCCTGTGAATGCCAAATTCGTCAAACCAT
Organism: Methanomicrobiales archaeon; assembly: GCA_017883495.1. Taxonomy (GTDB): domain Archaea; phylum Halobacteriota; class Methanomicrobia; order Methanomicrobiales; family Methanospirillaceae; genus UBA288. Next base: position 1,286 of record JADGNL010000028.1, read on the forward strand.
AGCGAACTTGGACAGTTTCGGGCGCGATTCCTTCTCGCCAGATTCGAGTTGAAGAAAAAATTTTATAACGGTTCGGATTTGTCGCCCCCATCTCTTCAATCGATATACAGAACCCGTCATCAAGACGCCCTTGCATTGAGAAGATTACAAAATGCTGGCCGTGAAGTATCTCTGGCAAAATCTCTTTAAAAATCTCTGTATCGACTGATTCTACGGTGATTATCCCGCCTTCATTTGGTGGAAGAATAAGGGTAAAACGCGAAGTGAACGCCAATTTTTTCTTACCCTCGGAAACGAGGAAAAATTCTGCAGTGCCCTCGTATTTTCGTTCGGTCTCCCCTGGGTCCGCTGAAGAAATTTCTATCACCTGTAAAAATATGTTATTTTTTTTAAACTCAAGGCACTTGAAACAAGGCATCGAACAGACCGGTACTTCTGTCACCGTGTCCCCCACGGAGGATTCTCGGCACTCTGGGTTCTCTGTATGATCCCGATCGCTGTCAACGGCCGAATAGAAAACGCCGGAGCGAAGCTATCTCGGCAAACGGAGCCCTGAGAATCGTCCGTGGTCATGATCAGCGAAATTTCCGCGGTACGATCACGACCACGGAGCCCGACCCACACCCTCTCGGGCCGCGAGGGCGATTCCCGATCGTGAGCGGAATGCGTTCGTCGCACGGTCTCCGACGGGCCGTCCGGGCCGTCCTCGCGAGACTCCCCTGAGCTCCGCCGCTCCGCCCCCAGGCCCGGTGCATCGTGTGCAACGGACGTCCAACATTCTATTAGTGCGAACCGGATCCCTCCGGCCCGGCCCTCCCGCGCCATGCCTTTATGCCCGTGACCGTCGACCCTGATCCGCCATGCTGTCCGATGCCGACCTCGCCGAGGCCCGGCGGCTGCTCGGCCGGGAGCCGACTCCGGTCGAGGCCGCCTGCCTCGAGAACCTCTGGTCCGAGCACTGCTCGTACCGTTCGACGAAGCACCTCCTCCGGACCCTCCCCACGACCGGCCCGGACGTGCTGATCGGCCCCGGCGACGACGCCGCGATCGTCCGGTTCTCGGACGAGTGCGCCCTCGCCATCGGGATGGAGAGCCACAACCACCCGAGCTACGTCGACCCGTACGACGGCGCGGCCACCGGCGTCGGCGGGATCGTCCGGGACGTCCTCTCCATGGGCGCCAGGCCGATCGCGCTCATGGATCCCCTCTACTTCGGCCCCCTCGAGGACGAGAAGAACCGCCGCCTCTTCGCGGGCGTGATCTCGGGGATCGGCGGGTACGGCAACTGCATCGGCGTCCCCGTCGTCCGCGGCGAGGTGGTCGTGGACTCGTCGTACTCGGGCAACCCGCTCGTGAACGTGGTCTGCGTCGGCACGGTCGCGCCAGACCGCTACATCACGGGCCGGGTCCGTAAGCCCGGCAGCAAGCTCGTGCTCGTGGGCGCCCCCACGGGCCGCGACGGCCTCGGCGGCGCCTCCTTCGCGTCGCGCGACCTCTCCGAGGACGCCGAGGCCGCGGACCGCCCGTCCGTCCAGATCGGCGACCCGTTCATGGAGAAGCTCCTGATCGAGGGCATCCTCGCCATGGTCGAGACCGGAAAGGTCCTCAGCTGCCGCGACCTCGGCGCGGCCGGGCTCGCGGGCGCGTCCTCGGAGATGTGCTCGACCTATGGCGGCCGGATCCGGGCCGAGCAGATCCACCTTCGCGAGACCGGAATGACCCCCGTCGAGATCATGCTCGCCGAGAGCCAGGAGCGGATGTGCCTCGAGGTCGCCCCCGGCGACGTCGGGCTGATCGGCGGCCTCGCCGACCGCTACGACCTCCCCTGGTCCGAGATCGGCGAGGTGATCCCCGAGCCGCGGTACATCGTCACGTTCTGGGACGACGTCGTCTGCGACCTGCCCATGGAGGTCCTGATCGAGGGCGCGCCGGGCTGCGCCCTGCCCGAGCAGCCGTACGCGGCCGAGAAGCCGTTCGTCCGGCCGACGCGACCGCTCCGCGAGCTCGCCCTCCTCGTCCTCGCCCACCCCGAGGTCGCGAGCCGGGCCTGGGTATCGGAGCAGTACGACCGCGACGTCCAGGTGCGGACCGTCGACGCGTACCACGACGCTGCCGTGCTCCGGCTCGGGAACGCGGCGCTCGCCCTCTCCTGCGGCTGCAACCCGCGCCAGATCCAGCTCAAGCCGTACGAGGGGACCGCCAACGCCGTCCTCGAGAACGCCGCGAACCTCGCGTGCGTCGGCGCGGTCCCCGTCGCGATCGTGAACTGCCTGAACTTCGCCTCGCCGGTCCACCCCGAGGTCTACTGGCAGCTCGTCCAGGCCGTGCGCGGCCTCGGCGAGATGGCCCGCGCGCTGAACTGCCCCGTGGTCGGGGGCAACGTCTCGCTTTACAACGAGTCCGACGAGCACGACACGCAGATCAAGCCGACCCCCTCGATCGGGATGGTCGGCAAGGGCCCGGTCCGGCGCTGGACCCGGCCCGAGGCCAGCTGGACCCTCGCGCTCGTGGGCGAGGGCGGGCCCGACTTCGGCGGCTCCGTCCTCGACGCCGTGACCGGGTGCGGCGGCCACGCCCCGACCATGGGCGACCCGGCCACGCTCGTCCGGGTCCGGAACGCTGTCGCCGGGTCCGAGCGGGTCACCGCGACCGACCTCTCGCAGGGCGGGCTCCTGGCGGCGCTCGCGTCGCTCGCGCCCGACGCCGAGGTCGTGCTCGAGGGCGACCTGCTCGAGGCCCTCTTCGCCGAGACGCCGGGCCGGTTCCTGCTGGCCGCGGCCGACCCGGCCCTGCTCGCGGGCCTGCCGCACAGCGTTATCGGGAAGGTCGGCGGCGCCGGCCTCCGGATCGCCTCGTCCGCGGGCTCGCTGACGCTCGCGCCCGAGGAGATCGAGGCCGCGCTCGCGACCCTCAGCCGGCGGATGGCGGACGCGTAACGAGCTCCACGAGCCCGTTCATCGCCGCCTCGTTCTCGAGATCCTTTCGCTCGAACTGGGCCGTGCCGCGGACCCGGACGCCGCGGGCTGCGAGGGCGGCCGCGAGGGTCTCGGCCGCGGGGGAAGGCCCCCCGCCCGAGGTGGCGAAGACCACCCCCTTCTTTCCTTCGGCGTTCCTGAGCGCCGCGACCGCGCCGTTCATGGCCGGCGTCGGGGCCAGGGCCCAGACCGGCGTGCCCAGCACGACCACGTCGTACCCGGCGACGTCGATCTCGGCCGGATCGATCTCGGCCACCTCGCCGCGCATGGCCCGCGGCGCCCCCGACGTGTACGCCGTCAGGGTCGAGTACTGTCGCCGGTCGATGACCTCGATCAGGTCCGCCTCGGCCGTGCCGGCGAGCCGGCCGGCGAGCAGTTCGGCCACGCGCCGGGTGTTGCCCGAGAGCGAGTGGTAGATGATCGCGACGCGCATGAACGATGGTGCGCCCGGCATCGTGATGAATATTCTGAAAAGAAAGGAGGTTATTTTCGGAACTGGGGCATCATGTCCCGGACCTCGGTCCCGACCTTCTCGATCAGGTGCTCCTCGTCGGCCTTGGTCAGCGCCGTGAAGACCGGCCGGTTCACCAGGTTCTCGAGCATCCACTCGCGCGCGAAAGCGCCGGTCCGGATCTCGGCCAGGATCTCGCGCATGGCCTCGCGCGATTCCTCGTTGATCACCCGCGGCCCGCGCGTGAGGTCGCCGTACTGGGCCGTGTTCGAGATGAACCGGCGCATCTTGGTGAAACCTCCCTCGTAGATCAGGTCCACGATCAGCTTCGTCTCGTGGAGCACCTCGAGGTACGCCATCTCGGGCGCGTACCCGGCCTCGACCAGGGTCTCGAACCCGGCCTTGATCAGCGACGTGATCCCGCCGCAGAGGACGGCCTGCTCGCCGAAGAGGTCGGTCTCGGTCTCCTCCGCGAAGGTCGTCTCGAGCACGACCGCGCGCGTCGCGCCGATCCCCTTCGCGTATCCCAGCGCCGTCGCCTTCGCGGTCCCCGACGTGTCCTGGTGGATCGCGATCAGCGCGGGCACGCCCTTGCCCTCCTCGTATGTCCGCCGGACCATGAAGCCGGGCCCCTTCGGCGCGACCATGATCACGTCCACGTTGGGCGGCGGCACGATCTGGCCGAAGTGGATGTTGAACCCGTGGGAGAACATCAGCGTCTTGCCGTCCGCGAGGTTCGGCCGGATCTCGGTCCGGTAGACCATCCCCTGCGACTCGTCGGGCAGGAGGATTTGCACGATGTCGGCCTGCTTCACGGCCTCCGCGACCGGGAAGACCTCGAACCCGTCGCCGCTCGCCTGCTCCCACGACCGGCCGGGCCGCAGTCCGATGATCACGTCCAGGCCCGAGTCGCGCAGGTTCAGGGCCTGGCCCCGCCCCTGGGACCCGTACCCGATCACCGCGATCCGCCTGCCCTGCAGAGCGCCGATGTCGGCGTCCGATTCGTAGTATTTCTGCATCATCTTCGAATCATCCCTGGCCCGAAGCCATATACATATCTAATAAAAGAGAATAAACTGTTTATCTTCATTTTTGGCAGAATCGAGTGCCAAGCGGTTTAGTGTAGAGGCCCGGAGTAATGGAACTACCTGATGTCCAGTCCACCTGCCCCGACATCCGCATCAACCTGACGCGCGTCGGTGTAAAGAATGTCAAGAAACTGGTCGAGGTCTCCCGGAAGAATAAGAGGCCCGTCATCTTCATCTCCACGTTCGATATCTTCGTGGACCTGCCCGGCTCGCTCAAGGGCGCGAACCTCTCGCGGAACTTCGAGGCGATCGACGAGGTCCTGCAGAAGGCGATCGAGGGCGACGTCTCGGAGATCGAGCAGCTCTGCAGCGCGGTTGCGCGAGGGCTCCTCGACCGGCACGAGTACGCGGACCGGACCGAGGTGATCATGCGGTCGGAGTTCATGGTCAAGCGCGAGACCCCGGTCTCGAAGACGAGCTGCCACGAGGTCGTCAAGGTCCACGCCCGGGCGATCGCGCAGCGGACCTTCCACGAGCCGATCGTCCGGAAGTCGATAGGGGCCGAGGTGACCGGCATGACGGCCTGCCCGTGCGCCCAGAACATCATGGCCGAGCACGCGGCCCAGGTCCTTCACGACCTCGGCGTCGGCGCCGAGACGGCGCAGGCGTTCTTCGACCAGGTCCCGATGGCGACCCACAACCAGCGGGGGCGCGGCTTCCTCTGCATCGAGGTCGACGACGACGAGCACGTGGACCTCGAGACGATCATCACGATCCTCAAGGACTCGATGTCGGCCCGGACGTACGAGCTCCTGAAGCGCGGCGACGAGTCGGCCGTCGTGATGGCCGCGCACAAGAATCCCCGGTTCGTCGAGGACTGCGTGCGCGAGATGGCGAAGAAGGTGCTGGCCTCCTTCGAGCATCTGCCCGGCGACACCCGGATCACGATCCGGCAGACGAACGAGGAGTCGATCCACCAGCACGATGCCTACGCCGAGCGCAAGGCGACGCTCGCCGAGCTCGTGGTCGAGCTCTCCGAGGAGAACGGGAACACGCGTTCATAACCGCGCATATAGATTATACTTTTTTCCCCCCGATTCCGGGTCTGGCCGTCCGCCGCCGTTCGGGCCGCGCATCTCCACGGGTTCGACCCGGTCTCCGTTCCGAATTCCGACGGAAATCGGGCTGTTTGGCAAACGGCTACCGCTCCGCCGATAATAAGAGAAAGGTTATATGCGGGGCGAGTACAGGTAAGAGTATACGTACGTAGTACGTCCGACCGGCCCACACGGTGCGGCCTGTCGCTCAGACCCTGTACCGGCTGTCGAACACCGAAATCCCATGAGGAGATTCAATTGTCGAAAGTTATTGAGATATCCCCCACCACACGACATGAGGGACATTCGAAGCTCGTCTTGAAGGTCGATGATCAAGGGATCATCGAGCGCGGTGACTGGCTCTCCATCACGCCGGTCAGAGGCATCGAGCGGCTCGCGGTCGGCAAGACCTACGAGCAGGTGCCGAAGATCGCGTCCCGCGTCTGCGGTATCTGTCCGATCGCCCACACCCTCGCGGCTGTGGAAGCGATGGAGGCCTCGATGGGCGTCTTCATCCCCGACGACGCCTATCTGCTCCGTGTGATCCTGCAGTGCGCCAACAAGGCCCACTCGATCGCGCTGCACAACATCCTGACCCTCCCGGACATGTACATCCCCGGGACGGACGTCAAGGTCAACCCGTTCACCCCCGAGGAGCCCGTCCGGTCGGTTGCGAAGCGGATCCAGCGGATCCGTGAGATCGGCCAGACCATCGGCGAGATCGCCGGCGGCGAGTGCATCCACCCGAGCAATCCGCGGATCGGCGGCATGTACAAGGCCGTCCAGCCCCGCGCAGTCTCGAAGATGTACGACCTCGCCAAGGAGGGCCTTGCGCTCGCCCGCGACCAGATGGAGTTCATGATCGCGGTGCTGCGCAACTACCAGCGGCGCGACTGGGCCGAGGTCGGCGGCATGCAGGTCGACATTCCGGCCACGCTCGGGTACCACAACCAGGGCTACATGGCCACGGACCCGATCTACGGCTCGTCGAGCCTGGACGAGGACCCGAAGTGGGACCCCGCCCGCTGGAACGAGACCCGTCCCTGGGACTGGTACATGGGCGAGATGGAGATCACGGACGACTACCCGAGCTACCCGATCGGCGGAACCACCCCGAAGGGTGCGAAGGCCTGGCCCCAGATGGAGGCCTGCACGGGCGTCCCGCTCTACGACGGCCAGCCCGTCGAAGTCGGCCCCCGCGCTCGTCTCGCGACCTTCAAGGGGTACGACGAGAAGGGCACCATCGGCCAGCAGATCGCCCGGCAGATGGAGTACACGGACTGCTTCTACAAGATCATCGAGTGCCTCGACGCCTACAACCCGGCGGGGCCGGTGCTCGCGGACGAGATCCCGCAGGGCGACGGCACGCTCGGCTGGGCAGCGAACGAGGCCCCGCGTGGCTCGGACGTCCACCTCGCCCGCGTCAAGGACGGCCGCGTCCAGTCCTTCTCGATGCTTGTACCGACTACCTGGAACTTCCCGACCTGCAGCCGCGCCCTCACCGGTGCACCGTGGCAGCTGGCTGAGGTCGTGATGCGCGGATACGACCCCTGTGTCTCGTGCGCGACGCACATGATCGTCGTGGACGAGAACAACAGGCTCGTGGCGGAAAAGCTGATCCAGTAGGTCCGGTAATGCTGTTCCCACGGATCGTGGTGGCGGGGTGCGGCAACCCCCTCTTTGCGGACGACGGCTTCGGCCCGGCCGTGATCGAGGCGTTGCAGGAGGTCGACCTGCCCGACGACGTCAAGGTGATTGACGCCGGGCTCGGCGGCCCCCACTTTGTCTTTACCCTGCTCGATCCCGAGGTCACCGAGCGGCTGATCATCGTCGACTGCGCGGACTTCGGGGGAGAACCCGGCCAGCTCGCGCGGCTGAAGGTGGAGGATCTCCCTCCGGGCGCCTATCGCGACGCCCATTCGTGGGACCTCGCCGAGCCGCTGCAGCGGATCAAGGACCGGGTCGAGATCACGATCATCGGGTGCCAGCCCGGACGCGTCAGCGCGCCAGAGTTCGAAATGGGGCTCTCTGAAGAGGTCGAATCGGCGGTACCGAGGACGGTAGCGCTCATACTCAATGAGATAGGAGTCGAGAATGGGACTCTTTGAGAGGATTCTAGCCATCTTCAAGAAAAAGGACGTCACGGTGGAGACATCGCGGACGGACGCCTCGAAACCAACAACGCCGGGCGCTTCCCCCACGGGAGCGATGCCGGCCGAACGTGCACCGGTGGTGGAGGGGCAGAAGTCTGCCATCCCCCCTGATGAGAAGGTACCGACAACGGCACAATCCGATAGAAAGGAGGTAAAACCTGTGTCTGACAAAATTACCGCCGGCCACGTGCACATGAGTGGATGCACGGGCTGCGAGGTTGCTATAGCTGATAACTACGCGGGACTCTTGACCCTGCTCGACAAATACGTCGACTGGGTCTACGACCTGACGCTCGCCGATGTCCGGCACATCCCCGAGATGGATGTCGCGCTGGTCGAGGGCTCGGTCTGCATCAACGACCATCTCTCGGTCGAAGAGATCCGCGAGACCCGCGAGAAGTCGAAGATCGTCGTGGCGCTCGGCGCCTGCGCCTGCTCCGGCAACATCACGCGCTTTGCGCGCGGTGGCCAGCAGAACCAACCCCAGCACGAGTCCTTCGTCGCCATCGGCGACCTGATCGACGTCGACGTCTTCATCCCCGGATGCGCGCCGACGCCCCAGATGATCAGGAACGTCTGCGTGGCCGCCTATCTCCTGCTCAAGGGGAACGACGACCAGAAGGCGCTGGCAGGGGCATACCTGAAGCCGCTGATGGCCGTCGCGAAGTGCGACCCGGCCCCGACGGGCTGCAACCACGCCTGCGGCTGCGACCTGATCGTCGGCGTGATCAACCAGGGCCTCTGCATGGCCTGCGGCGCCTGCGCCGCGTCCTGCCCGGTCCGCGCGATCACGATGCAGTACGGCAAGCCCAACATCGACCGCGAACTCTGCATCAAGTGCGGGGCCTGCTTCAACCAGTGCCCGCGCAGCTGGTACTCGTTCGATGTGACGAACATGTACGAGGGGATCATGGAGACGATCGACGCCGCAATGGCGCCGTGAGGTGACGAGAATGGTTCAGGACAATTTCCTTGGAAACTACACATCCTGTGTCGCCGCGCGCAGCACCAACCGGGGCATCCTTGCGGGATCACAGGACGGCGGCATCGCGACGGGCACGCTCGCGTTTGCGCTCGAAGAGGGCATCATCGACGGCGCCATCGTCTCGGTGATGGACCCGTCGGAGCCGTGGAAGCCGATGCCCATCGTGGCCACGAGCCCCGAAGAGCTCTACATGGCCCGCGGCACGAAGTACAGCCTTTCGCCGAACCTCTCCCTGATCAAGGAGGCGACGCGGAGCTACGGTCTCGACAGGGTCGGCATCGTCGGCGTTCCCTGCCAGATGCAGGGCCTGCGCAAGGGCCAGCTCTACCCGGTCGGCCTCCGCGACGTCCCCGACAAGATCGCGCTGGCGGTCGGTATCTTCTGCATGGAGAACTTCCCGTACCAGTCGATCATCCAGCTCGTGGAGGACCACGGGAACACGAAGCTCGAGAACGTGGTCAAGCTCGACATCGGCAAGGGCAAGTTCTGGATCTACACCGAGCGCGGTGCGGTCGTCCAGCTGCCCCTGAAGATCACGCACAAGTACGAGCAGCCCGGCTGCCACGTCTGCCTCGACTACGTCGCGAACCTCGCGGACATCTCGACCGGCTCGGTCGGAACGCCCGACGGCTGGTCCACGGTCTTCGTCCGCTCGAAGAAGGGCAACGACGTCTGGGCAAAGGCGATGGCCGCCGGCGCCTTCGAGACGAAGCCGATCGAGGAGGTCAAGCCCGGCCTCGACCTCGTCACGAAGCTCGCGACCGAGAAGATCACCAAGAACCGCAAGTCCCTCGAGGAGCGCGCCAAGTTCGGCGTCGGCAAGGGCCTGCGGAACCCCTACATCTAATCTTTTTTGGTTCCGATCGCGTTCACCTACGGGACGCGCCGTCGGCGATGCACATATCCGATCCGTCCGACAATACTCTACCGATGAGGGTTCTCGCGATCGGCCTCGGGGGTGCGGGCGGACGGCTCGCGGACGCGCTCTACCGCCGGGACCGGGCGGGAAAGGTCTCGTGCGTCGAGGCCGCCGCGATCGATACGGACGCGCAGGCGCTCCGGCAGCTCTCGGCGATCACCGAGGAGCACCGGCTCTACTATCCGCCGATCGCTCCGGGCGCGATCGACCTCGAGCAGGTGCTCTTTCACCTGAAGCGCCGGGACGTCTCCGGCGTGGACGCGCTGCTGCTCTGCATCGGGGCCGGGGGGGAGACGGCCCGTCTGGCGCCGGCGCTCGTGGACGCGCTGAAGGCCGGCTTTGCCGAGCCCGTGCTCGTGCTCGCGGCCCTCCCGCAGCGGTCCGAGGGGCAGCGGATCGCGGCGCAGGCCGCAGAGACGCTCGACGCCGTGCTGCCGCGGGCCGACGCGGTCCTCCTCTTCGACAACGAGACCTTCGCGGCCCGCCAGCCCGCGGGGGCGCGGGACCCCTCGCCCACACTCTACGCGGCCCTGAACGCCGGGGCCGCCCGCCGCATCGGCCTGCTGCTCCGGGCCGGCGAGGCCGGCCGGGAGGCCGCGCAGGTCGTGGTCGACGCGGGCGAGGTGCTCGGCACGCTCGCGGGCCAGGGGTTCGCGGCGGTCGGGTTCGCGTTCGAGCCGCTCCGCGAGCACTGGCTCGTCCGGCTTCTCGGCCGGCCGGTGCCGTTCCTGTCGCGGGCCGATCCGTTCGACGGAGCGATCCGGGTGGTCGAGCTCGCGAAGAAGGCCTGCTACGAGGAGGTCTCGGTCCCGTGCGACCTGACCGGGGCCACGAAGGCACTGTTCCTCGTCGCCGGGCCCTCGCACGAGCTCTCGATGAAGGGCTTCACGACCGTGCAGCACTGGCTCGACCGGACGATCGGCGGGTTCGAGCTCCGCTCGGGCGACTACCCCGTCGAAGCGGGCAGGGTCGGCGTGGTCGTGCTGCTGGCCGGGCTCAGGAACGTCCCGCGGGTGACCGAGCTCCGGCAGGCGGCCGAGCGCGAGCGCCGCCCGGTCGAGATCGACCGGGTGGACCCGTACGGCGAGACCTGAGGAGGAATCCGGCGCGCGACGACGTCACCACTCGAAGCGGGGACCCCGGACGCGCTGTTCGACGCCGTCGTCCGACCCCTCGTGCCGCTCGCCGCCGTGACGGCCGAAGGCGCGTGTCCGGCGAGGCCCATCCTCGTCCTCGCCCGGAGGCCTCCGCGTGGCCCTGTCGAGCCGGTCCAGGCTCGAGAGCAGGTCCTCGTCGGAGCGCGAGCGCGCCCGCCCGCTCGACTTGATCCCTCTCGCCGAGAGACTGTGCTGGTACGACGTTCCCCCGCGGGTGTGGCGTCCGGCCGCAGCCTTCGTCCCGGTCGGCCCTCCGCCGGTCCCCGCTCCCCTCCTCTGCGGATCCGTGTCCATCGGACTCACCTCGCCGTGTCCTGCCCTCGCCCGAGCCGACTGTGGCGGGACCCCGGGCGGTCGCCGGGGAGGGCATTGCTGTCGTATTCGTCGCGGGCGCCCGTGCTGCCGCGGCTGCCGGAGGTGCCGAGGTCCTCGGCCGTGCCCGACGTCAGGCCGGGGCCGGTCCCTTCGGTGCGGCGCGTCTCCCCCGGCGGCGCACTTGCCGGGCGATGCGTGTCCCCGCCCGGGCCGACGGCGGTCCATCCCTCGCCCGGCGGGGAGGTCCGTCCCGGAGCTGCCTGTCCTTTTTCAGCCGTATTCGATCTTGTACGTTTCATTAGAGCCCCGTGCAGGGGAGAGGCGTGCGTCCGTATTAAGGATTGCGTGCGGGTGAAATCGAAACAGGGCGACGAGGCCATCGTTGGAAAAATGGTTATGCCCGGTTGCTCAGCGGATCATCCAGGAGCGGGATACGTCCGGCGATCTGCCCGGACCGTCGCCTCGTCCCGATCGGTTCTGCGTCCACGCGGGCTGGCGATATCGCGTCCCGAGCTCCTCCGTCACGAGACGGTCGCCGGACACGCGTCCCGCAGGTAGGCTCCGGCCGGCTGAACCGATGCGGATACCCGTGACTGAAGCGAAATCGCGGTTGTTCGTTCCCTCTCGGAGGGACTGTCGATCGCTCTCCCCACCGCGGGCAAAGATGCATCGCCGGCGACACGCACTCCTATCGGGGCATCGGACGGCAGGTCAGTCTCGGCGAGAATTTCCAGAGATTCCGCAGCATGATACGTGTGTGTCATCTTTCCCACGATCCTCTTGGATCTCGACTGTGACGATTGACATTCGGACGGCGAGCCGATCCGGGCCTTCGCGACCACGGTCGAAAAAGGTGATGGTTCGGGGCGTCAGCGGTTCGTCTCGGTCTGCGACGACCCCGACTTTCCGCCCGTCCGGGATCGTCCCGAGGGCATGCCACCGGTCGAGGATTCCCCCTCTCTCTCGCCGCCCCAGGCCGAGGAGCGCTCGCGGTCCGTCATCGCGCACTTGCGCTCGTACATGGCCCGCTCGCGGTCGCTCATGCCGCGCTCGCGCTCGGACATCCCGCGCTCCCGCTCGCCCATCGCATGTTCGCGCTCGCAGAGGCTCCTGGCATACTCGCTCGATCCACGGCTCATGCCCATGGAGGTCGAGCCCACCCCGCCCACGCCCTCCTGCATCCCGGAGCTGCCCCGGGTCGTGGTCTCGCGGCCGGTCTGGGAGCCGGCCTGCTGGCTCGAGCTGCCGCGCATCGTGGTCTCGGTCGGGTTCGTGGTCTGCCCGGCCATGGTCGGGTCCCGCGTCTCCGGAATCTTCCTGTTCGCGTCCGCCATCGCCGCTCACCGCCTGTTCTGGATGTGAAGATCGTCCGTGCAGTCCGTCGCGCCCATGCCCCTGCCTGTGATACTGGTCTGGCGCTCGCGCAGGCCCTGCTCGCGGGTCCGGAGCTGTTCGTCGCGCTCCCCGAGGGACTTCTCATGCTCGCCCAGGTTCTGCCGCCGGGCGTGGAGATCCTCCTCGCACATCTGCATCTCCGGGTCGCCCTCCTCACTGGCCTCCCGGAGCATCCGGGTCGTCTGGTCCATGCCGGCGTCCTCGCTCTCCTGCGCGCCCCGGCCGCGGGTCCCCCGGGAGGCTGGCCCCGCTTCTCCTGCCTCCCCGCCGCGTTCGGTCTGGCCCATGGAACCCTGCCGCTGCATGCCGGCGTGTCCCTGCTCTTCTCGGAGCATGGCCGAGGTCTGGCGCATGCCGGCCTCTTCGCTCATCTGCTCCCCGGCACAGTCCCCGGTCCCGGTCGATCCGCCGGTCGTCGACCCTGTCGAACCAGTGGACCGGCCTTTCTTCCGGTCCTGCAATCCCAAACTCACCGGGGGCTCAGGAGCTCTCGTACGATATAATTTTCGTCCTCTTTGATTTCAATGAATCCCTTTAGATGTTGCGATGGGCGGAAATTATTTTCGATCCTCCTGCTGGATGCTCTTGCCGATCTTGCGGCTCTCGCCGCCGGTCCGCTGCTCCCGGTTCGGGTCGGGCTCGCTCGGGCCGCGACTCCGGCGGTCGGCCGCCGGAACGGTCTGCTGCTCCTTCTTCATTCGGAGATCACCTGACCGCAGTCGCGCTCTCCGACGAGATAGGTTTTGCCCCGGTCCGGGCGAGGGCGATCCGAAAAATAGGAAAAGAGAGGTCTTCTCAGGACTTGTCCGACTTGGAGGCGGAGCTCTCGCCCTTCTTCCCGGTCTTCTCAGTCGGCACGTCCTCCCCGCGCCAGTGCTGCCCGGAGGTCCCCGACCCGGACTCTGTCATCTCCCTGCCGCCGACCTTCGGGTTCTTCTCCCAGGGCTCGCCGCGCCAGTGCTGGCCCTTCGTGCCCTCCGGTCCCATCTCCTCCTTCTCCGACGCGCCCTTGCTCTCCCCCGCCTTGCTCTCGCCCGATTTCGCCATGTCCTTCCAGGTCTTGGCGTCCTTCTCGGCGTAGATGCCCGACTGGTTCATGGACCGGACGTCCTTGTTGTAGTCCGTTCCCTCCTTCGCGACCGAGGGGCCGGTTCCGCCCTCCTTCTCGAAGACGCCGAAACGCGACTTGTTCATTGACATGTCCGAGGAGTCCTCGGGCTTCATCTGGTCCCAGTACCCGGCGTCGGGCTTCTCGCCCATGCCCGTCTTCGGCAGCGCGCTCCGCTCGTGCTGCCCCATGCCCTCGCGCTCCTCGGCGGCACGCCGGGTGTTCTGGTCTGTCTGGATGTTCTTGGTCTTCGAGAGACCCTTGTCATGTCCGCTCTGTTCTTCGGTCATGGAATCCACCGGACCAAGAAGAGGGACAAAGGGATATAAACGTATCCGTCACGGGGCGCTGCCGGGACCTGTGCGGATATCATACACGGCGTGCCATCGGCCCGGAGAATACGAGCGCACCCGGCGCTCGACCACGTCGGCGACCGGGAACGGCGCGAGCGCGGGGAGGGCCTCGCCCTCGGCGGACTGGAGGTGGTAGAGGTGGATCGTCCCGCCGGGCCGGCAGAGCGAGAACGCGGCCGGAAGGAACGGCAGGGGCGAGAGCGGCAGGTTCATGACCACGCGGTCGAAGGGCCGGGTGAAGACGGCGGGCAGGCGGGCCGCGTCGGCCAGGACCGGGAGCACGTTGCCGACCCGGTTCCTCCGGCAGTTCTCGATCATGGCTCCGACCGCCGCGGGGTTGATGTCCGAGGCCGCCACGAACCGGGCCGTGCGCGCGAGCGTGAGGGCGAACGGGCCGGCCCCGGCGAACATGTCGAGCACCCGCTCGTCCCGCTTCACGAGCCCGGCGAGGCGCTGCCGCTCGGTGGAGAGGCGGGCCGAGAAGTAGACCTCGGCGAGGTCGACCCGGAAGACGAGACCGTGCTCGCGGACCTCGGTCACGGTCGTCGGCTCGCCCGCGAGCACGGCGAAACGGCGCGTGCGGTACGGCCCCTCGACGTGCCCCTCGGGGGCCGCCACGGTCGTGATCGACGGGCGCGACGCGAGCAGGAGCCGGGCCGCCTCGGGGTCGGGCTCGGGCAGGATCGCGATGCCGCCCACGAGCTCGTGCCGGGGCAGCTCCGGGCGCGGCGCGTGGGCGGTGAAGGTCGCGCGGACCGCGCCCTCGACCGGCTCGAGGACGGGCAGGAGGAGCCGCTCCCCCTCCGGCCGGACCCGCAGGGAGCGGTCGAGGAGCCCGCGCTCGAGGAGCCGGCGGCGGCAGCCCTCGCCGTCCTCCCGCGCCACCGCGACCGCCCAGCTTTCGCGTTCCCCCATGCTCATCATCTCCGGCGCCCATAGCTCTGGTATGGACGAGTACCTGGAGAAGCTTCGGAGCGGGGCGCTTAAACTCTATGCACTCGAGCAGGCCCTCCCGGCCGCCGACGCGGTCGCGGTCCGCCGCGCGTACATCGAGGCCGAGACCGGGACCGCGCTCCCGACACTCGGGGCGTTCGCCATCTCCCCCGAGCGGGTGACGCGGCGGAACTGCGAGAACATGATCGGTGCGGTCCAGGTCCCGGTCGGCGTCGCGGGGCCGCTCCGCGTCCGCGGCGAGCACGCCGACGGGAGCTACTGGCTCCCGCTCGCCACCACCGAGGGCGCGCTCGTCGCCTCGGTCAACCGCGGCTGCAGCGCGATCACCCGGGCGGGCGGCGCCGAGGTCCGGATCTTCGCCGACCGGATGACGCGGGCGCCGGTCTTCGCGGCCCGGTCGGTCGCGCACTCGGCCGAGATCGTGCGCTGGGTCGAGGCGCACTTCGCCGAGCTCCGGGAGGCGGCCGGCGCGACCACGCGCCACGGCCGGCTCGTCGGCGCGACCTGCTCGGTCGCCGGGACCTCGGTCTTCGTCCGGCTCGAGTTCACCACCGGGGACGCGATGGGCATGAACATGGTCACGATCGCCTCCGAGGCCGTTGCCGCCGTGGTCGAGCGCGAGACCGGGGCGCGGCTCGTCTCGTCCTCGGGCAACCTCTGCACGGACAAGAAGCCCGCCGCCGTCAACGTGGTCTCGGGCCGCGGTCGCACGGTCGCGGCCGGCGTCCTGCTCCCCGACGACCTGATCCGGGACGTCCTCAAGACCGACGCCGCAAGCCTCGTCGAGGTGAACACGCGGAAGAATCTGGTCGGCTCGGCCCGCGCCGGCGCGCTCGGCTTCAACGCACACGCGGCGAACGTGATCGCGGCCCTCTTCATCGCCTGCGGCCAGGACCCGGCGCACGTGGTCGAGGGCTCGCTCGCGGTCACGACCATCGACCCGGCCCCGGGCGGGGCGTACGTCGCGGTCACGCTCCCCGCGCTCCCGCTCGGCACGGTCGGCGGCGGCACCGCGATCGAGACCCAGGCGGAGTGTCTCGGGATCCTCGGCGTCGCCGGCGGCGGCGATCCCCCGGGGGAACATGCGAAGGCCCTTGCGGAGATCGTCGCGGCCGGCGTGCTCGCCGGGGAGATCTCCCTGCTCTCCGCGCAGGCCGCCGGGCACCTCGCCCGCGCCCACGTGACCCTCGGGCGCGGCTAGCGGAACCAGCGCATCATCATGTGCGCGTCCTCGCCGTTCGCGTAGTACCCGGGGATGGTGAAGACGTCCTGATACCCGCACCGGCGGTAGAAGGTCTGGGCGGGCAGGTTCGAGGCCCGGACCTCGAGCTGGACGGCCGAGGCCCCGGTGACCAGGAACTCCTGCTCGACCCGGGCCACGAGCTGGCGCCCGACCCCGCGCTGTCGGAAGCCCGGCGCGACCGCGAAGTTGCAGATGTGCCCGTAGACCTGCTCGCCCGTGTCCTCGCAGGCGCCGGCGAGGAACCCGCCCACGGCGCCCCCGGCCGAGGCCACGAAGAAGTAGTCGCCGCAGTACTCGAGGATCCAGGCGAGGGTGGACTCGTCCCAGGGGTCGGGAAACGAGACCTGCTCGATCGCCGCGACCCCCGGAAGGTCGTGCACCCGGGCCCGGTGGATCTGGAACGGCTCCGCCATCATCGCCTGTCAGGTTGGCCGATCCCCCATATGATGGTTGGGATCGGAGCCGGGCACGGGCTTTTTGTTCGCTCCCGCCCCAGAGTACGGGAAGCCATGGTGCAGATCCATCCGTTCGCCGGCGTCCGGGCCGCCCCGGCCCACGCGCAGGCGATCCCGTCGGTCCCGTACGACGTCGTCTCGGCCGCCGAGGCCCGGGCGGTCCTCGCGGAGAACCCGCTCTCGTTCCTCTCGGTGATCCGCTCGGACGCCGACCTGCCGGGCGTGAAGCCCGACGACGACCGGGTCTACGCGCTGGCGGGCGAGCGGTTCCGCGCCCTCCTCGCGGACGGGCTCATGCTCCAGGACCCGTCGCCGGGATTCTACCTCTACGAGGTCGCGACCTGCGATAGGATCTTCGTCGGCATCGTCGCCTGCGTCGAGGCCGGCGATTACGAGTCCGGCCTGATCCGGCGGCACGAGCAGACCCGGTACGACAAGGAGCGCGACCGCACCCGGCACATCGAGGCCGTGAACGCGAACACGGGCCTCGTCTTCCTCCTCTACCGCGACCCCGGGGGCCTGCACGCCCGGCTCGAGCAGCTGGCCCGGAGCGTGCCGGTCTCGGCCGAGGTCACGGCCGATCAGGGCGTGCGCCACCGGCTGCACCGGGTCGACGACCCGGCCGCGATCGAGGCCCTCGAGGCGACCTTCGGCGCGGTCGACGCGCTCTACATCGCCGACGGCCACCACCGGGCGAAGTCCGCGGTCGCCGTGGCCGAGGCCCGGCGCGCCGCGGGGACCGCCTCGGTCGAGTCCGAGCGGTTCATGGCCGTCCTCTTCGCCCACGAGCGGGTCCGGCTCCACGGGTACTCGCGGCTCGTGACGGATCTCGGGGCGCTCTCACCCGAGGCGTGGCTCCGCGCGCTCCGCGCGATCGGCACGGTCGAGCCGATCGAGGGCGTCGACGCACACGGCTTCCACGTTCCGCCGCGAACGCCGTGCACCGGGGACCGGCGCGTCCTCCACATGTACCTCCCGGGGCAGTGGTACGAGCTCTCGTTTCCGCGCGAGCAGGACGAGGGCCTGATCCGCGGGCTCGACGTCCAGTTCCTCCAGGACCGGGTCCTCGACCCCGTCCTCGGGATCTCGGACCCGCGCGGCGACCCGCGCCTCCAGTACCTCGGCGGCGCCAAGCCGCTCTCGCGCCTGATCGAGGCCGTCGACTCGGGCGAGTTCGCCGTCGCGTTCGCGCTCCAGCCGCTCTCGATCGCGACCGTGCTCGACTGCGCCGACGCCGGGCTCGTGATGCCGCCCAAATCGACCTGGTTCGAGCCGAAGGTCCTCTCGGGCTTCGTGGTCCACCTGCTCGACTGATCCCCTTTTATCGCCTTCTCGGGCGCACGTTCTCTGCATGATCAGCATCGCCCTCCCCAAGGGCTCGCTCGAGGAGCAGACCCTCGCGCTCTTTCGCGAGGCCGACCTGGCCGTCCGCCGGACCGACCGCGACTACAGCCCGACGATCCGCGACGACCGGATCGGCAAGGTCACGATCCTGCGGCCGCAGGAGATCCCGCAGTACGTCGCGATGGGCTACTTCGACCTCGGGATCTCGGGCCTCGACTGGGTCCACGAGACCGATGCCGACGTGGTCGAGGTCGCGAAGCTCAACTACTCCAAGACCGGAGAGGGCACGGTCCGAATCGTGGTAGCGGTCCACGCCACGGACCCGGCCGAGACGGTCCAGGCGATCCGGCCCGACGCGCGGGTCACGACAGAGTATCCCCGCCTGACCGAACGGTTCTTCGCGGATCTGGGGGTCCCGGTCCGGCTCTTTCCGTCGTACGGCGCCTCCGAGGCCAAGGTCCCCGACCTGATGGACGTCGTGGTCGACCTGACCGAGACCGGGACCACGCTCCGCAAGAACGGCCTGAAGATCATCGGCCGGATCATGGAGTCGTACACGGTGATCGTCGCGAACCGCGAGGCCTGGGCCGACCCCGAGCGGCGGCGGGCGATCGACGAGATCACGACCCTGCTCCTCGGTGTGCTCGATGCCCGGAGCCGCACCCTCCTCTCGATGAACGTCCCGGCCGGCTCGGTCGACGCGGTGATGGCCGCCCTGCCCGCACTCAAGCGCCCGACGGTCTCGGCGCTCTTCGGGATCGACTACTTCTCGGTCGAGACGGTCGTGCAGAAGTCCGAGGTGAACCGGCTGATCCCGCTGCTGAAGGCGGCCGGGGCCGAGGACATCCTCGAACTCTCGATCGCGAAGATCATCCGGTGATATCGATCCCCTTAAACCGCGCCCGCTCCGATATATGCGCATGGAGATCGCCATCGTCGGGGCCTCGGGGTACGCAGGCGGGGACCTTGTCCGCCTGCTCGCCTCCCACTCCTCGGCCGAGGTGACCGTCGCGACCTCGCGGCGGCACGACGGCATTCCGCTCACGCACGTCCACCCCCAACTCACGGGCTTCACGGAGGTCGCGTTCACGAACCCGGCCGTCGATGCCATCGATGCGGACTTCGCGTTCCTCGCCGTGCCGCACACGGCCGCGATGCAGTACGTGCGCCCGCTCCTCGACCGCGGCATCAGGGTCGTGGACCTCTCGGCCGACTACCGGCTGCCGAAGGCCGTCTTCGAGGCCGTCTACGAGGTCGAGCACACGGCCTGGTTCGCGGCACCGTACGGGATCCCCGAGCTCCACCGCGACGCGATCGTCGGGGCCGACTTCGTCTCGAACCCCGGCTGCTTCCCGACGGGAGCGACGCTCGCGGCGGCTCCGCTCGCCCGGCATGCCGAGACCGTGATCTACGACTCGAAGTCCGGGGTCTCGGGCGCCGGGGACAACCCGTCGGCCGTGACCCACTATCCGAACGTGGGCGACACCTGCACGGCCTACAAGTGGACGAACCACCGCCACCTGGCCGAGATGCGCCAGGAGCTCGCGGCCCTCGGCTCGCTGGCGCGCTGCTACTTCACGCCCCACCTCCTCCCGGTCAACCGGGGGATCCTGACCACGGCCCACGTCCTGCTCGCGGAGCCGATGGAGCAGGAGGCGGTCGAGGCGCTCTACCGGGACTTCTACAAGGACGAGCCGTTCGTCCGGTACCAGCGGCCGACCCTCTCGTCGGTCCGCGGCTCGAACTTCTGCGACCTCGCGGTCGAGGTGGCCGAGGACCGCGCGGTCGTGGTCTCGGCGATCGACAACCTGGTCAAGGGCGCGGCCGGCCAGGCGATCCAGAACATGAATCTGATGTGCGGCTACCCCGAGGACGACGGGCTTCGGATGCCCGGCGTCGCCCCCTGAGGAAGAACCATGAATGTCAGCGAGATCATGACCCCGGACCCGCTCACGGTCCAGGCGGACGCGAGCGTCCGGGATGCAGCACGGATCATGCGGGAACACCACATCGGCGGACTGCCCGTCCTCGACGGGACGCGGCTGGTCGGCATGGTGACCGACTCGGACCTGCTCGCCCTGCTCTCGACAAAGCCGCCCTCGGAAGACCTCTGGCTGCCCTCGCCGCTCGAGATCATCGAGGTGCCGATTCGCGAGTTCATCAACTGGGAGAAGACCAAGGCGGCCCTCGCCGACATCGGGACCATGCCCGTCAGCCGGGTGATGAGCGAGCCGCCGATCACGATCGGCGAGGAGGCCGCACTCGAGGATGCGGCCGCGCTGATGCTCCGGGAGGGGATCGTCCGCCTCCCCGTGATGCGCGGAGCCGCGCTCGTCGGGATCGTGACCCGCTCGGACATCGTCCAGGGGCTGGCGACCGGGCGGGAGCCCGCGACATGAGGTCGATCTGCGCGATCGACGGGGTCGAGGCGGCCGGCGTCAGGGAGGGCAGGTACGGGCTCGCGCTGATCCGGGCCGAAGGGACCGCGGCCGGCGTCTTCACCTCGAACCTGGCCCGGGCGGCTCCCATCGAGCTGATGATGGAGCGGATCCGGCGGGGCCGTCTCGGCGGGATCATCGCGAACTCGGGCTGCGCGAACGCCCACTCGGGCCGGCGCGGACTCGAGGACGCGGCCGCGATGGCTGCGATCGGATCCCGCGCGCTCGGGGTCGACGAGCGCGAGGTCGGCGTGGCCTCGACCGGCGTCATCGGCCGGTACCTCGACCTCCCCCGGATCGAGCGGCAGGCGACCGGGATCGCCGGCTCGCTCGCACGGTCCGAGACAGCCGAGACCGACGCGGCCCGGGCGATCATGACGACCGATCTCGTCGAGAAGCACGCGCTGGTCCGCGGCGACGGCTTCTCGGTCGCGGGGATCTGCAAGGGCTCGGGCATGATCGCGCCGAACATGGGCACCATGCTCGCGTTCATCTACACCGACGCCGCGGTCGAGCAGCCGATCCTCACGGCCGCGCTCCGGCTCGCCGCGGACCGGTCCTTCAACCGGGTGGTCGTGGACGGCGACACCTCCACGAACGACGTCGCGTTCCTGACGGCGACGGGCGCCGCGGGCCGGGTCGCGCCGAACGCGTTCGAACGGGCGCTCGAGGACTGCTGCCGCGCGCTCGCGATCCAGATCGCGGCCGACGGCGAGGGCGCGACCAAGCTGATCGAGATGACCGTGATCGGGGCGCCGGAGGAGGAGGACGCGGCCACCGTGGCCCGGACGATCGTCGGGTCTCCGCTGGTCAAGACCGCGGTCTACGGCGAGGACCCGAACTGGGGCCGGATCGTGGCGGCCGCGGGCCGGGCCGGGGTCGAGTTCGATCCGTACGCCGTCTCGCTCTCCATCGGCGAGGGCGACGGTGCCGTGCCGCTCGTGACGCGGGGCGAGATCGTGGTCGACCTCGCGCGGGCCAAGGCCGCGATGGCCGGAAACCGGGTCGTCTTCACCCTCGACCTCGGCGCCGGCGAGGGCGAGGCCACGGCCTGGGGCTGCGATCTGACTCCGGGCTACGTCGAGATCAACGGGAAGTACACGACATGAGACAGGTCGAAGTCCTGACCGAGGCCCTGCCGTACATCCGGCAGTTCCGCGGCACGGTCATGGTGATCAAGCTCGGGGGCCACGCGATGGTCGACCCGGGCGTACTCGAGGCCGCGATCCGGGACGTGGTGCTCCTGCACTACATCGGCATCCGCGTGGTGCTCGTCCACGGGGGCGGCCCGGAGATCACGGAGAAGATGAAGGCGCTCGGCAAGGAGCCGAAGTTCGTCGCGGGCCTGCGGGTCACGGACGAGGACACGCTCGAGGTCGCGCAGATGGTGCTCGTCGGGAAGATCTCGTCGAACATCGTCTCCCTCCTCGAGAAGAGCGGCGCGCACGGCGTCGGCCTCTCCGGCAACGACGGCGGCCTCCTGGTCGCGCGGCGCATGGGCCCGCAGCTCGTCCGGGTCGGCGACCACGACGAGCAGGTCGACCTCGGGCACGTGGGCGAGGTCCAGGTGGTCGACCCGGCGCTCCTCTCGACCCTGCTCGAGGCCGGGTACATCCCCGTGGTCGCCCCGATCGCGATCGACCGGGACGGCAACTCGCTCAACATCAACGCGGACACGGCGGCCGCGATGATCGCGGTCGCGCTGAAGGCTTACAAGCTGATCAACATGACCGACGTGGACGGGGTCATGGACCGCGACCGCACCAAGGTCTACCGCCGCCTCTCCATGGACGAGGCACTCGCGATGATCGGCTCGGGGGCCGTTGCGGGTGGCATGATCCCCAAGGTCGAGGGGATGTGCCGGGCGCTCGAGGCCGGCGTCCGGTTCGCGCACATCATCAACGGCAACACCGAGCACAATCTCCTCCTCGAGCTCTTCACCCGCGACGGCGTCGGGACGATGATCTTCGCCTGA
>JADGNL010000183.1 GCA_017883495.1 Methanomicrobiales archaeon
CCCATCACGCGGAACTCGGGCCTGATCGGCGCCTTCTGCCGGGTGGTCGGCATCCCCTGGGAGGTCGTGGAGGAGGTCTTCCGCGAGGAGATCCCAGGCCACGCCGACGAGAACCTCCGGGTTGTGCGCCGGGCCTGGGACGCGGCCGGCGAACGGATTCGGATCGAACGGGGGTCGATGGCGCCGCTCCCCGTCCTGACCGGGAACGAGGCGATCGCGCTCGGGCTCGTGAAGGGCGGGATCGACGCGTACGTCGCGTACCCGATGACGCCGACCTCGAACATCCTCCACTTCCTCGCCGAGTTCGCCGAGCACACGGCCCTGACCGTGGTCCACCCCGAGAGCGAGATCTCGGTGATCCTGATGGCGCTCGGGGCCGCGTACGCGGGAAAGCGGACCGCGGTCGGGACCTCGGGCGGCGGCTTCTGCCTGATGACGGAGTCGCTGTCGCTCGCGGGCCAGGCCGAGCTCCCGGTCGCGATCGTGCTGGGCCAGCGCCCGGGCCCGTCAACGGGCCTGCCCACATACTCCTGCCAGACCGAGCTCCTCTTCGCCCGCCACGCGGGCCAGGGCGAGTTCCCGCGCCTGATCGTAGCGCCCGGCGACGCGGCCGAGGCCTACGTCTGGGCCGCGCGCGTCCTCGACCTGGCCTGGCGGTTCCAGCTGCCGGGGTTCCTGCTCGTGGACAAGACCCTCTGCGAGGGCGGGTACTCCTGCGCCTTCGACCCGGCGGCCGCGCTCGTGCCGCCGCCCGAATCGCCCGGCGACGTCCCCCTCGACCCGTACCTCCGGTACAGGGTCACGGAGAGCGGGGTCTCGCCCATGCTCCCCGTCGGCACGCCCGGCGCGGTGGTCAAGGTCAACTCGTACGAGCACGACGAGGCCGGGATCACGATCGAGGACGGCGCGACCACGGTTGCGATGCAGGAGAAGCGGATGCGGAAGGGGGCCGCGCTCGCGACGGCCCTCGCGGAGTTCGAGACCGTCGCCGTGTACGGCGGCGCCGACGCCCGCGTGGGCGTCGTCTCCTGGGGCTCGACTATCGGGGCCGTGCGCGAGGCCGGAGCCGATCTGCCCGTCCGGGTGGTCCAGCCGGTCGTGCTCGAGCCGTTCCCGGTCGAGGCCTTCCGGAAGGCCGTGGACGGGCTCGACCGGATCGTCGTGGTCGAGGAGAATATGACCGGGCAGCTCGAGCAGCTGATGCGCCTGAACGGCTTTTCGGCCGGGGCGCGGATCCACCGCTACGACGGGAGGCCCTTCACGGTCGAGGAGATGGCCGCCCGGCTCGCGGAGGTGGTCTGAATGGAGTCCGCGGACCTCATCACGAAGGCCGAGAACACCTGGTGCCCCGGGTGCGGCAACTTCGGGATCGAGCACACGCTGAAGGACGTCGTCGCCGGGCTCATCGCCGGAGGCACGCCGGCCGAGCGGATCGTACTCGTCACCGGGATCGGCTGCCACGGCAAGATGGCCGACTACCTGGGCGTGAACTCGTTCTACGCGATCCACGGCCGGACCCTGCCCGTCGCGACCGGGATCAAGATCGCGAACCCCGAGCTCACGGTCCTCGTCTGCGCCGGCGACGGCGACTGCTACGGCGAGGGGCTCGAGCACCTGCTCTTCGCGGCCAAGCGAAACGTCGACCTCACCCTGATCGTCCACGACAACCGGGTCTACGGCCTGACCACGGGCCAGTACACGCCGACCTCGCCGCTCGGCTTCCCGGGCCGCTCGACCCCGCTCGGCACGCCCGAGTACCCGCTCAACCCGCTCGAGCTGATGATCGCGGCCGGCGCCACCTGGGTAGGGCGCGGGTACTCGCGCCGGCTGCCGCAGCTCCACGAGCTGATCGCGGCCGGAATCCGGCACCGCGGGTTCTCGTTCCTCGACGTCTTCCAGATCTGCGCGACCTTCTACAACCAGTCGAAGTTCTACGACGAGCACGTCTACGACCTCGAGGCCGGGAAATTCCCGACGGCCGACCTCGACGCGGCCCTCCACGCCGCCCGCGAGTTCGACTACAGCCGCGAGTCGCGGATCCCCCTCGGGATCTTCTACGAGACGACCTTCCCGACGTACGGGGAGCGGCTGGCGGGGGAGCGCGCAAAAGAGACCGACCCCGTGGGGGTCATGCAGCGCATGATCGCGGAGCGGACCTGACGACGGAAACGGTTAAGGGCAAACATGGACGAGGAGATTGCATGAAGATCGTCGGGATCAGTGCGAGCCCGCGCGGGGCCGAGTCCCGCACGGCCCGGCTCGTCGAGGCCGTCCTCCGCGGCGCCGCATCGGCCGGGGCCGAGACCGAGTTCGTCGACATCTGCCAGTACCGGATCGAGTTCTGCACCGGGTGCGGGAACTGCTATGCGACCGGCGAGTGCTCGCGGGTCGACGACTTCCCCCGCATCCTGAGGCGGATGACGGAGGCCGACGGGATCGTGCTCGGCTCGCCGAACTACATCAACGGCCCGACCGCGCAGCTCAAGCAGGTCCTCGACCGCATGGCCGACATGATCCACTGCCGGTCCTTCGAGGGGCGGTACGGCGCCGCGGTCTGCACCACCGGCGGCGGCGGGGAGGATAAGGTGGTCGACTACCTCAACCACGTCCTCTTCATGCTCGGCGCGCAGACCGTGGGGAGCGTCGGGGTCGCGCTCGGCCCGGATCCGTCACGGATCACGCTCGCGGTCGAGCAGGCGGAGGCGCTCGGCCGCGACCTCGCGGACGCGATCGCGACCCGGCGGGCGTACCCCGAGCAGATCGCGGGGCTCGAGCAGACCCGCGCGTACTTCAAGACCCTGGTCACGGCGAACCGCGACGTCTGGGTCCACGAGTTCGAGGTCTGGGCCGACCGCGGCTGGCTCTAGCCCGCCGAGGGCGTGACCGAGAGGTTCACGATCGCGAGCGGGTCCGAGCCGCTGCTCTCTTTGATGACGGTCCCGTTCCGGACCAGCCGGAGGGTCAGGGTCTCGTTCGTCGTCTCCTGCTTCTGGAACGTGGCCTGGAACCGGTTCACGTTCGGCGGCAGGCGGAAGCTCGAGTTCCCGAACCCTTCGTCCGAGTGCATGGCCTCGGGCGAGCCGTAGGCGCCGCTCCACATCCCGCTGTAGGCGACCTCGAGGGAGAGGTTGGGCCCGAAGGTGGCCTCGGGCTTGGCCGCGGCCGGGTCGAAGGTCGGAAGCGGGGTCCCGCCAGGGGCGGCCGGGTCGGGGCCGGCGCCGAGGCAGCCGGCGAGGCACGCGAAGAGCAGGGCGGCTCCGAGGAGGCCGGCGATGGACAGGCGTCGCATATGTACTGGTACGGCGCGGTCGCTGTTAAAGTGACTGACCGCGGCACCCCGGCGCCGTTCTCAGTCCTCGTCCCGGCGGGGCGGCGTCCAGGGCTTCGGCTCCTCCCGGCCCTTCTTCTCCGCCTTGTCCTCGTCGGTCATCTTCGTCCCGTCGGGGTTCAGCTCGGGATACTCGCGCTTGCGGGCCTCCTTCTCCGTGTCCATGCGGGCGGTTCTGTCGCTCAATGAATAAAGTGGTTTCGCTGTCGAACGCCGGTCCGCCGCGCTGCGGATACACCGCGTCGGCCGCCCCGCTGCGGCGTACCGGGCGGATGCCGCCCATACGATGACTATCTATTTCTCTTTGGGTCTCACCATGGTAATTAGAGGACGACGCCCGCCTGCGGCAGCGAACGACCCCCCACGATTCCCGCCCCGGCGGACGTCCGTCTCCTGCCGCCGCACGTCGATCCGGAGCTGCACACGATGAGAGGGGAGAACTTCAGAGCGCGCGGAGCCATCCTGCCGCGGACCATCGTCATGGTCTTCGCGGTCTGCCTGCTGGTCGCGGGCGCGCAGGCGCTGATGGTCCCCGAGGACCAGTCGAGCCTTGCGGGGAGCGCCGACGGGATCGTCCTGGGGACCGTGACCTCGGTCGAGAGCCGCTGGACGGCCGACCGGAACATCGAGACCACGGCGCAGATCGCGCTGGACTCGGCCGTGAAGGGGACGTTCCCCGCCCGGGCCGTGGCCGTCACCATCCAGGGAGGAACGGTCGACGGGGTCGTGCAGGTGGTCGAGGACGAGCCCGTGCTCGCGCCGGGGGCGCGCGGGTTCTATCTCCTCGAGCGGGGCGCGTCCGGGTTCAAGCTGCACGGGGCCCGGCAGGGCGTCATTCCGGTCGTCGACGACACGGTCTGGGTGGCGGACGGTCGCGGCATCCCGAGGGCGGTCCCGGCTCCCGCCTACGGCGCCCGGCTCGCCGCCCTCGCGGAGGGGCGGGAGGCGCCGGCGCTGGCGGAGGCTCCGGTTGTGACGGCGGCGGCCGGCCCGGTCATCGCCTCGGTCTCGCCCACGAGCGCGTCGGCCGGGACCGGGACGACGGTCACGATCACCGGGACGGGCTTCGGCTCGAAGGCCTCCCGGGAGTCGGCGGCCGACGTCGGGTTCGTGTACCGGTGCACGTCTCCGACGAGCTGCGTCCCCGTGTACGCGTCGGGAAAGCCGTACACCGCCGATAACGCGAACGACATCCTCTCGTGGTCCGACACGCGGATCCAGGTCCGCGTGCCCACGGCGAGGATGTCCGACGGGTACGCCGGGTCGGCGGCCTCCGGCATGGTCTGGATCGTCACCGACGCCGGCGCGACGAGTGCCGCCTCTCCGTTCGCAGTCACGTTCGGGTACGGCAAGATCCGGTGGGCGAGCGCGCCGACCTTCGTGGTGAACGACAACTGTCCCGGCGTCGCCTCCGCGAGCACCGCCGTCGCGAATGCCGCCGCGACCTGGAGTGCGGCCGTCTCGGGCTCGAGCTTCCGGTTCGTCAACGGCGGGACCACTACGAGCACCGCGATCGGCAACGATGGTGTCAACCGGATCTGCTGGAGGCCGTCGAGCGACTTCTCGTCGGGCACCCTCGCGGTCACGAGCTGGTGGTACAATTCCGCGACGTCGACCGTCACCGAATGCGACGTCAAGTTCAATAGCGGCTTCACGTGGACGACCGGGACCGCCTCGGGGAGCGCCCACAACGTCGAGGCGATCATGCTCCACGAGTTCGGCCACTGGCTCAACCTCCGCGATCTCTACGGGTACTACGACGGATACCCCTCCGACTCCGGAAAGGTGATGTTCGGGTACAACGGCGCCGGGTTCGGCAACCTGAACCGAAAGGTCCTCTCCGAGGGCGACATCGCCGGGGCCCGGTACATCTACGGAGGCGGGAGCAGCACGCCGACGCCCACTCCCACGGCAACCTCGATCCCGACGACGCCCGTGCCCCAGGCCCCGTACCCGGCCGCGCACATCCTGCCCGCGCAGGTCGAGGCCGAGCACTTCGACGCGGGCGGCGAGGGTGTCGCCTACCACGACGTCGAGAGCGAGAACCTGGGCACCGACGAGATGCGCCCCGGGGAGGGGGTCGACATCGAGACGAACGGCGGCGTGACCGACGTCTGCTATGTCCGGGCCGGCGAGTACCTGAAGTACTCGGTCGATACGACCTCCGGCGGCAGCTTCGACCTGACCCTCCGCGCCGCGAACCCCGATGCCGCGACCAAGGCGGTCAGGGTCTACCTGGACGGCGTCCGGACCTCCGACGTCGCGATCGCTTCGACGGGAGGCTGGACGGAGTACGGCAGTTTCCTCACGACACTCTCCATTCCTTCGGGCCGGCACGTCGTGACCCTCGCCTTCGAGGGGGTCGATCGGATCAACCTGGACTGGCTGCGCCTGACGCGGCCGGTGACGACACCCACCACGACAGCGACACCGACGCCCACGGTTCCCGCGACGACGCTGCCGACGACCGTACCGACGACGCGGGAGGTTGCGCAGGTCCCCGGCGGTGCCGGTCTCCCGACCGATCCGAACGGTGACGGGCTGCACGAGGACGTCAACGGCAACGGGAGAGGCGATCTCGCGGACGTCGTCCTTCTCTTCAACCAGCTGGCCTGGATCGGCGCGAACGAGCCGCCGGCGGCCTTCGACTTCAACGCGAACGGCCGGATCGACTTTGACGACGTCGTGTCGCTCTTCAGCGCGCTCTGAGCATCGGGCTCCATTCTCCTTTTTTTGCG
>JADGNL010000184.1 GCA_017883495.1 Methanomicrobiales archaeon
CCTTCGTCCGCGACCGGGTGATGGTCGGCG
Source organism: Methanomicrobiales archaeon (assembly GCA_017883495.1). Taxonomy (GTDB): domain Archaea; phylum Halobacteriota; class Methanomicrobia; order Methanomicrobiales; family Methanospirillaceae; genus UBA288. Next base: position 31 of record JADGNL010000184.1, read on the forward strand.
AGCTCGGGCAGGGGCTCTTCGACCTGCTGACGCGGGGGCTCGCCCTTCCCCCCGCGGTCGAGGCCGAGCTCCGGAAGGAGCTGGCCTCGGGGCTGCAGGAGTACGCGGCCGGGCTCGCCGGGCTGACCGCGGCCCGGCCGTCGGAGTTCGGGCGCCGGGTCCTGGCCCCGCTCCGCCGCCTCGTCCGGCAGGCGAAACTCGGCCGGGCCGGCGACCGGCTCCTCGACCGGCTGACCCCGCGCCACCACCTGGTCCGGCAGTGGATCGGGGCCTTCTTCGACTACGCGCTCGTGGCGCACCGGTTCGAGGAGGCGCGGGAGGTCCCGATCCGCCGGCCGGACGGCGGGCTCTCGCGGTGCAGCGTGGTCAGAATGGCCGGCGGCGAGCGGCGTGCGCTCTTCTACGACCTCGTGGCCCGGGTGGTGGATGCGCAGGTCATCCCGGTCCGGGTCGTCGTCGTCTCGTCCTGGGCGCGGACGGGCTGGAACGTGCGGCGGCCGAACGTGCTCGTCGACGCGACCGCCACCCGGGACGTCACGGCCTGGCTCCAGCTCCGGGGCCGGGCCATGCGGGCGAGCGAGGCCTGGACGGGCGAGGACTCGACCCGGCTCGCGGCCCTCCTCGCGGGCGGGGAGGGCGACGAGGCCGTCCGGCTCCTCCTCGACGAGAACAAGGTGACGCATATCTACGAACTCGTGAAGGCCTACGGGAGCGGGATGCAGGTCACGCGCGACCGGCGGACCGGGCGGTGGCGGCGGGTCGAGGCGGTCGCGGCCAAGCACGCGCACGAGGTCTCGGTCGACCCGGTCAACGGCGCGTACGGGCCCGGGGAGGGGCACGCCCCGCTCGTCGCCGGCGACGACCCGCGCGAGGACCGGCCGGCGGTGCTCGAGGCCCGGCTCGACGCAGTGCTCAGGGACCTGGACTCCCGTATCGTCCGGGGCTGGCTCGAGGCGGCCGGACTGGCGGAGCGGGGCGACGCGAAGCGCGGGCCGGCGTGAACCGCAGACGGGACGAGGGGGCGGCAGTCACGTCCGCTCCGCGGTGTACGCGAGCGCCCCGTCGACCCTGCACGCCTCGACGCACCGGCCGCAGAGGTAGCACTCGCGTTTCGAGGCGTCCCGTCCCGCCACGCCGGCCGGGCAGGCCCGCTCGCACTTCCGGCAGTTGATGCACGCGCCCGTCCGCCGGAGGCGGGAGCGGCTGACGTGGGCCGGGAGCGAGAAGAGGAGGCCGAAGGGGCAGAGCGTCCGGCAGACCGGCCGGTAGACGACGGCCGAGAGCGCGAGGAGACCGGCGAAGACGGCGAGGCCGGTCGAGACCGTCAGCGAGAAGAAGTCGTACACGCCCGTGTACGCCATCAGGTTGACGAGCGAGAGGGCGCCAATGACCGACGCGGCGAAGATGACCGCCCGCACGGCCTCGAGAGATCGGGGATGCCGGACGACGTGCTTCGGCACAGGCGCGGCGTACGCGAGCTCCTGGACCGCGCCGACCGGGCAGACGTGGGCGCAGAAGGTCCTGCCGACGGCGAACGCGAGCGCGATCCCGCCGAGGACTCCGGCGACGCCGGGCGCCAGGAGCGAACCGCCGCTGGCCGCGACCGTGACGAGCCCGACGAACTCGGCCGGCATCAGGGGCGCGAGGACGGCGAAGCCGACGAGCGCGCTCGTGCCCGCGAGGGCCAGCGCGAGCGGCCGCGTCACGGCCCCGCGCCGCCAGGCATACGCTCCGAGCACGCTCCCCGCGAGCAGCCAGACGGTCGCGACGATCGAGGCAGAGGCGGCCTCGCCCGAGAGCAGGTACGCGGCAATTCCGCCGGCGCCGAGCTCGAAGAATGCCGAGAGAGCGACGGCCGCCCCGGTCTCCGAGGCCCGGGGGCCGAACCGGCCCGAACGGAGGAGGGCGAAAACGGCGACGGCCGCGACCAGGAAGAGGGCGATGCCGGCGAGCAGCGCGCTGACTGAGGCGAGGCCCGCCGCGCCCGTGCCCGACGGCGCGGGGACGGACGGCGCTGCCGTGGTCGCCGTGGCGGCAGGGGTCGCCGTCGCAACGGGGTCGGCCGGGCTGCCGCCGGCGCCGGTCACTGTCGTCCGCGTGTAATCGCAGACCGCGTTCGCGTCCGCGTCGATGAAGAGGAAGCACCGGCCCGGAAACGGACAGCCGCCGATCCCGCGGGGGCAGACGGCCGCGCAGGCCGGGTACGCGAGCCCGGCCGTGCCGATGAGTCCGGCCAGCAGCCGGTGCATCTTCTCCCGTGTCGCCATCTTCGCCCTCCGGACCTTCGTAGTCCGACGAACAGGTGTGCGGCGATGTAAAATAAACTTTACATTTCCTGCAATCGCCCGGAGGGAGCGGCGGATGTTCGAAGAGGGAGGCGATGCGGACGGCCCGTTCCGTCTAGAGTACGCCCCGCTCCTCGAGCACGGGCACGACCGGCGTGAAGTGATGCGTGAGGCCGGCCTGCCGCGGCGAGCGCCCGCTCGCGAGCGCCATGAGCTCGGCGATGTGCACCACGGGAATCTCCTGGTTGTCGTACACGAGCATGCAGCCCGGGCAGTCGACCACCACGAGGTCGATCCCGTCGCGGCTCCGAGCGTCGATCGCCTCCCGGTTGAGGATCGACGGCTCGTCGCGGCGGCCCGTGAGGTACCGGCCGAAGAGGTCCTTGACCCCGCCGCAGCAGTAGGTGTCGTAGACCGAGGGGACGTGCCGGGCGCCGGGCGTGGAGACGAGCCGCCGGAGCGCCCGGTACCCGCGGTCGTCGCGGGTCGCGGCGCGGAAGTGGCAGCTCAGGTGGATCCCCACGCGGAGCCCGGCGAGAGAGCCGGCGATGTCGGGGCGGAGCTCGTCCCGCCGCGCGTCGAGGACCTGGAGGACGTGGAGGATCGCGTACTGCGAGGGGGGCTTGACCGTGCGCCCGATCCGCTCGAGCCGGGCGTTCACGGCCGCGCGGTTCTGCGGGTCCTCGAGCAGGTCGAGCGTCTCCCGGTACGTCGAGTAGCATGTCGGGCAGACCCCGACCCCGGTCGCTACGCCCCCGGCCTCCATCGTCTCGGCCATGACCGTGAGGTGCCGCGCGCCGACCACCACGTGCTCGGCCAGGCTGATCTCGCCGAGGTAGTGGGGCGCGCCGCAGCAGCAGGTTTCGTCCGTCGACCGCCGGACCCCGATGCCGAGCCGGTCGAGGAGCAGGTCGGAGGAGCTGGCGATCCCCGGGTAATTGAAGGCACAGCAGGACTGGAACCCGGAGACCTCGTCGGGCACGGGCGACGTCGGCGGCGGCCGGTGATCGACGGCGGCGAGCACGACCACACGGGCGTCAGGCTGCGGGCCGAAGAGCTGCCGCAGCTCCTCCGCGGCCCCGGCCGTCACCACGCGCCGGTAGCCCAGCTTCTTCTGCGCGAACGCGAGAGGGTCGAGGCTGCGGGTATAGAGCGGGAGGAAGCCGGTTGCCGGGATCATCCCGGCCATGCGGACGAACTCGCGGAAGGGCCGGAGCCCCATCCGCGCCTCGTAGAGCGCGTTGACCATCGCTCCCACGCTGATGCCCCGCGGGCAGACGACCGCGCACCGCAGGCACTGGACGCAGGCATCGAGGTCCAAATCGAGCGGCCGGTTCTCGGCGATCGCGGACGTGACCCTGCGGGGGAGGAAGGCGAAATCCGTGTCGAGCGAGCCCG
>JADGNL010000029.1 GCA_017883495.1 Methanomicrobiales archaeon
GCCGAAGACGTCCTCGACGTAGCCGACGGGCTTGCCGAGCATCGCGCCGAGCTTCCGGGCGTGCGCCGCGAGCGGGGTGTAGTCCTTCTTTCCCGGTCGCGACTGGTGGGTCAGGATCACGACCTTCGCGTGATCGAGCGCCCGGATCGTGGGCAGGTGCTCGCGGAAACGCTTGTCGTCCAGGATCGCGCCCGTCCCCGGGTCGATGGGGGAGTTGAGGTCCAGCCGGAGCAGGACCGTCCTGTCCTCGCAGGGGAGGGAGGCGATGGTGCCGATCTCCACGCCGTCCACCTCAGGCCTGGGAGCGCGCCTTGATCTTCTTGAGCCGGAAGAGCTCTTCGCGCTCCATCTCGTCGAGCCGCATCTTGATGAAGTCGCGGGCCTCGATCTGCTCGGGGATCACCTTGAACTCGAGCGCGTTGACGCGCCGCTTGGTCTTCTCGATCTCCTCGAGGAGCCGCTTCATCGTGGTCTCGATCTCGGCCGAGTGGATGATCTGCTCGACCAGATGTTCGAAGGCCGCGGCCGTCTCGTCGATCGTGGACGAGGTGCCGAGCACCCCGTAGCCACGGTCCACGAGCGGTTTGGTCACAGACGATCCCTGGATCTCGGGGACCACGACGCCCATGATGTTCTTCTGCCGGACCCCGATCTGTGGAACCTCCTTGACCGAGAACGCGGCCGACTTGACGCCGATCGCACCCTCGACCGTGTTCGCGACGGCCATCATCTCCTCGGCCTTGGCGTGGGCCGCGAGGAGCGCCCCCCGCGAGTCCTTGGCCTGGGCGAGCACCTTGAAGAACTCCAGGATCAGCCCGTCCCGCTTCATCTTCAGGATCTTGTACCCCCGTTCCGAGAGCTGGATCCGGCGCTTGAGGCCGATCAGTTCCGAGCGGGTGGGCTTGATGTCGCGGAGTGCCATGGATCCCTCACTTCGCCCGGAACTTCGGGTGGTACTTCTCGATCAGCTCGCGGTCGATGCGGCTGAGCTGCTCGATCGGCAGCGTTGCGAGGAGGTCCCAGCCGAGGTCGAGCGTGCCCTCGCCGATCGCGCGGTCCTCGTCGATCCCCTGCCGGACGAACCGGCCCTCGAAGAGGTCCGCGAACTCGAGGAACGTCCGGTCGCGCTCGGAGAGCGCGTCCTTGCCGACGATCGCGACGAGGCCGCGGAGGTCGTTGCCCTCGGCGTAAGCCGCGTAGAGCTGGTCCGAGACCTTCTTGTGATCCTCGCGGGTCTTGCCCGAGCCGATTCCGAGGTTCATGAGCCGCGAGAGCGAGGGCAACACGTTGATCGGCGGATAGATCCCCTTGCGGTGGAGCTCACGCGAGACCACGATCTGTCCCTCGGTGATGTACCCCGTCAGGTCCGGGATCGGGTGCGTGATATCGTCGCCGGGCATGGTCAGGATCGGGATCTGCGTCACCGAGCCCTTGCGGCCCTTGATCATCCCCGCCCGCTCGTAGATCGAGGCGAGGTCCGTGTACATGTACCCGGGGTAGCCACGCCGGCCCGGCACCTCTTCGCGGGCCGCACCGATCTGGCGGAGCGCCTCGCAGTAGTTGGTCATGTCCGTCAGGATGACGAGCACGTGCATTCCGAGTTCGAACGCGAGGTACTCGGCCGTCGTCAGGGCCAGGCGCGGGGTGATGATCCGCTCCACGGCCGGGTCGTCGGCGAGGTTCAGGAAGACGACGGCGCGCTCGAGAGCACCCGTGCGCTCGAAGTCCTGCATGAACGCGTTCGCCTCCTCCTTCGTGATCCCCATGCCTGCGAAGACCACGGCGAACTCCTCGACCGAGCCCGGCACCTTTGCCTGGCGGGCGATCTGGAGTGCGACGTTGTTGTGAGGCAGGCCCGCAGCGCTGAAGATCGGGAGCTTCTGGCCGCGCACGAGCGTGTTCGTGCCGTCGATGGTCGAGATCCCGGTCTGGATGAAGTCGGCCGGCATGCCCCGGGCGAACGGGTTGATCGCGGCGCCCGTGATGTCGATCCGCTTCTCGGGCACGATCTCGGGCCCGCCGTCGATCGGCTTGCCGCCACCCGAGAGGATTCGGCCGAGCATCTCCTTGCCCACCGGCATCTTGATCGCCTCGCCCGTGAACCGGACCCCCGAGTCGCGGCCGAGCCCGGCCGTCGACTCGAAGACCTGCACGACCACGAGCTCGTCCGAGGTGTCGAGCACCTGGCCGCGCTTGGTCGATCCGTCCGAGAGCGTGATGTTCACGAGTTCGCCGTACCCGATCGGCTCCGTCTTCTGGACGAAGATCAGGGGGCCGGCAATCTTACTGATGGTCCGATATTCCTTCATGCGCTCGACCTCAGCTGGGTGAATTCGGCCTCCATCGCCTTCATGATCCCGTCGAGCATGGGCTCGTAGTCCTTCGTGAACTTGATCTGGGGCAGGTCGTTCTTGGCCTTGATCGTGATGATCTGCGTCGGCGGCACGCCGGCCACCTGGGCCGCATAGGCCAGGTCCGCGTAGCCCCGGATCGCCTTCATCATGTCGTACTGCTTGGTCATCGAGCAGAAGGTGTCCACGGGGTCGTAGGCGTTCTGCTGGAGGAAGACCTCGCGGATCAGCCGGGCCACCTCGATCGTGATCTGCTCGGCCTCGGGGAGCGCGTCGGAACCGACCAGCTGGACGATCTCCTGGAGCTCGGCTTCCTTCTGCAGCACCTCCATGGCCCAGGACCGGAGGATGTTCCACTCCGGCGAGACCTCGCGGTCGTACCAGTCGGCGAGACTGTCCAGGTAGAGCGAGTAGGAGTTGAGCCAGTTGATCGACGGGAAGTGCCGGCGCTGCGAGAGTTTCGCGTCGAGAGCCCAGAAGACCTTGACAATGCGGAGCGTGTTCTGCGTGACCGGCTCGGAGAAGTCGCCGCCGGGCGGCGAGACCGCGCCGATGACCGAGACCGAGCCCGAATCGCCGTTGAGCGTGGTCACGAGGCCGGAGCGCTCGTAGAACTCGGCGAGCCGGGCCGCGAGGTACGCGGGATACCCTTCTTCACCGGGCATCTCCTCGAGTCGGCTCGAGATCTCGCGCATGGCCTCGGCCCAGCGCGAGGTCGAGTCGGCCATCAGCGAGACATCGTAGCCCATGTCGCGGAAGTACTCGGCGATGGTGATCCCGGTGTAGACCGAGGCCTCGCGGGCCGCGACGGGCATGTTCGAGGTGTTCGCGATCAGGATCGTCCGCTCCATGAGCGGCTTGCCCGACTTCGGGTCCTGGAGCTCGGGGAACTCGGTCAGTACCTCGGTCATCTCGTTGCCGCGTTCGCCGCAGCCGATGTAGACCACGATCTCGGCGTCGGACCACTTCGCGAGCTGCTGCTGCGTGACCGTCTTGCCCGAGCCGAACGGCCCGGGGATGGCGGCCGTCCCGCCCTTCGCGATCGGGAAGAGGCCGTCGAGGATCCGCTGACCCGTGATCAGCGGGATCGTCGGGTTCTTCTTCTCGCGGACGGGCCGCGGCACCCGGACGGGCCACCGCTGCATCATCCGGAGCTCGGTCCCGTCCTCGAGGGTCGCGATCGTCTCCTCGACCGTGTAGCTGCCGCCCTCGATGGACTTCAGCTTCCCGCCCTTCACGTTCGGCGGGACCATGATCCGGTGGACGATGTTCGTCTCCTGGACCTCGCCGATGATCGACCCGGGGACGACCTCGTCGCCGGCCTTCGCCAGCGGCTTGAACTCCCACTTCTTGTCCCGGGGGATGCCGGGGGCCGAGACGCCGCGCTCGATGAACGAGCCCATCTTCTCGACGAGTACCTCGAGCGGGCGCTGGATCCCGTCGTAGATCGAGGTCAGGAGACCCGGGCCGAGATCGACCGCGAGCGAGAGTCCCGTGTTCGAGACCGGCTCGCCGGGCCTGAGGCCCGTCGTGTCCTCGTAGACCTGTATGATGATCGCCTCGCCATCGACCTTGATCACCTCCCCCATCAGCTCTTCAGTGCCGACCTTCACGACGTCGTACATGTGGGCGTCGAGCCCGACGGCCGTGACGACCGGCCCGGCGATGCGTTTGAGCATGCCGCCAGTTTTTTGCTGTCCTTCCATTACTTCCACAGATCAACACCCACTGAACGCTTTATCTTCTCTCTGAGGGACAGGCCCCCTTCGTCGCCGCCGATCGCGATCACGGTCGGCCGGACCGACTCCTCGAGCTGCGTCCGGAGACGCCGTGGGACGCGCTCCATGTCGCTCGCGGAGAGGACGAGGATGCCGACCTCGGGGTCGGCGACCGCCTGATTGACCGCATCAACCAGGTGCGGTTCGTCGTCGATCGCGTAGGTCTTGTGGATCCCGGCGAGCCGGAACCCGAGGATGAACTCGCTTGAGCCGATGACTGCGATCTCCATTAGATCACCAGGTACTCCTGAATCCGCTCAGGCGCGAGGTTCGCGGCCTTGCCGCGGGCGATCGCCCGGAGGTTGTAGACCTCGTAGCGCTTGCGCTCGAGGTAGACGAGCACGGGCGAGATCGAGAACGGGTACCGCCGGCTCATCCGGTCCATCTGAGCGAGCTTGAACCGGGTCAGGCGACTCTCGATCTGCCGGACCGAGATGCCGGAGCGGAGTTCCTCGATCGCCTCCTGCAGGGGCGCGAGGTTCGTCCGCTTCTTGAGGCTGTCGACGATCTCGTCGACCGACTCGGCCGACCCGAGCCGCGCGAGCTCCTCGATGGGGATACGCCCGCCCGGAATCATGTAGTCGCGGATCTCTTCGACCGCGCCCCCGGCACGCAGGCGCCAGAGGTTCTGCATGTTCGTGATGTCGATCTCGAGCTGGATGTACTGCAGGAACTCGTTGCCGCCCTTGATACCTGCGCGGGCCTGCTTGATCAGTTCCGCGTAGTACTGCTTGTAGAGCTCGTTCTCGAGCCGGGCGAACGAGCCGGACTCGACCGCGGCCGGCAACTCGCGCTCGACCACCGGGTACAGCCGCGTTCCGCGGAGTGCCTCGGCGATCCGGTCGGGCGACTCTTCGGCCACGACCCTGTCGAGGGCGGTCCGGTCGAGGCTCCCCGCCGGGATCAAGACCTCCTTGATCTTGCCCGGCTTGAAGCCCTGGGTCCGTCCGCGGAGGATCGTCAGCACGTTCGCGATGTCCCAGCGGCGCAGGTACGCGGCCGTGAAGCCGGTCATTGCGCCGGGGGTCAGCGCGAGCACGTTCTGATACTCCTTCGCGAGGTTCCAGGAGAGGGCGACCTCGAGGAGGTCGACGCCCGAGAACGACGGCGAGAGCTCGTCGATCTCGGTCTTGTACTCGAGCTCCTCGATGTACCGCGTGATCTCGGGCAGACTCATATTCAGCATGCGGAGGTAGTCCTCCGCACGCAGGAGCTTCGCCTTCCGGACGCGGAGGCGCGTGCTCACGTAGATGTAGGGGGCCGGTCCGGTGGTCACGTCTGCCATGGCCGGCTCACCTCACCCGAACAGAAGATCCGAGGCATCCTTCAAGGAGGACTCCCAGACGCGGTTCAAGTAGGTGCGGTACGAGTGGTCGACCTGGAATGCGCCGTCGGTCGACTCGGCAAGCAGACCGCCCTCGATCTCGGCCGGCGGACCGACCGTGAAACCGGCGAACGCGGGTTCCCTGACGAGCGCCTCGAGGACCGGCAGGTCGGTCCGGTTCACCCGGACGCGCCCCCCGCCGATCTCGGTCTTCGCGGTCGCGAGCAGATTCCGGAGCGCGTGCTCGTGGAACGCGGCGGGCTCCTGCCGGATCGCGCTGAGCGCGGCGGCATAGACCTGGTCCAGGAGCTCCTTCTCCGCGTTCAGGGTCGCCCGCTTGGTCACGAGGTTCGCGGACGACATCTCCTGCGCGAGCACGTGCTCGACCTGACGGGTGACGTCGCTCTCGGCCTGCAGCTTGATCTCGTCCGAGCGCTGCTGCGCATCGCGCAGGATCCGCTCGGACTCGATCTCGCCGTCGTGCCGGATCCGGTCGGCCTCGTTCCGCCCCTTCTGCTGTATCTCGCTGATGACTGCTTCCAGTCCCATGATCTGCTCCTCTAGGAGAACAGGAGCAGCAGCGCTACGACAAGACCAAAGATGACGATCGTCTCCGGAATCACAGTGAAGAGCAGCGCGAGACCGAACATGTCCCGGTTCTCCGCGGTCGCGCCCATGGCGGCCGCACCGATGCCCATCTCGCCGAGGCCCGTGCCGATGCCGGCCAGCCCGACGGCGAGACCAGCGCCCACTGCCTTGAGTCCTGCCTGCGATGCCTGAATCATCTCCGCCGTCAAGACGGCACTACTAACATCAACCATTTCTCTATTCCTCCGAAGTATACAGTCTCTTCATTCCAAACGGAATGTACTTTCTTCCTCCGCCCTTGTAGAACTTGGTGAAGAACTCGACATAGTGAAGACGGAGCGAGTTCAGTCCTGATCCGAGCAGGCCGAGCGCGAGATTGACCACGTGGCCGATCAGAAGGACGAGGATCCCGACGATGATGATCACGACCCCAACGGGCGAGAGCGCCGCGAGCTGAGGCCTGACGATCAGGTCGAGTGCGATATAATTGGTCACCAGCGCGATCGCGACCGACGAGAGGCCGACTGCGAGAAGACGCGCGTAGCTGAGCACGTGCGAGATAACCGTTGGAAGCTCGAACAGATCGAGCTTGTTCTCCTGCCCGATCGCGACCATTCCGTAGAGGATCATCGCGATGCCGATGATGCCGAACGGCCGGAGGCCGATCGGAGCTACGACGTCGCCGATGGCCGAGAGATCGAGCATCAGCGGGATCGGATACATCGACCAGATCACCACGAGGATGCCCCACATGAACGCGAGCCAGCCGGTCTGGGCGAGGATCGCCTTGGTCCGGTGGCTGCCGTGGTCCATGCGGGCGTGGTTCACGATCGAGAGAACCCGGCCGAGCGTGATGTGCAGGATCCCGATCCAGATCGAGACGATCAGCATGGCCGCCGCGTCGGGGCCGTGGGCTCCCGCCTCGGCCGCGGAGCCGATTCCGAGATGCCGCGAGAAGACGAGCGGTTTCCAGGGGAGCTCCACGCCGAAGAACTCGGAGTAGATCAGCCCGAAGATGATCGCGGCGATGCTCGAGTTGCGGAGCGTGTCGAGGAGCTGGTTGCCCGCCTCGCCCTTGAGGTATCGGCGCAGGCCGAACGACATCGCAAGCAGTACGATGCCGTACCCGACGTCACCGAGGATGATCCCGAAGAAGAGCGGAAAGACGATCGAGACCAGCAACGTGGGGTCGATCTCGTTGTACCGCGGACGGGACATCAGGTCGACGAGCAGCTCGCTCGGGTGAGCGAACCGCGGGTTGTTGTATTCGACCGGCACAGCGTCGTGGTCGTAATCGATCGGAAGCTCCTCGATGTGGATCTTGCCGCCCGTGATACGCTCGAGCGATGCCTTGATGTCGGGGAGATCCGCCGTCGGGACCCATCCTTCGGCGACGAAGGTCTGATCGGTCACGGCGAACCGCAACGGAGCCTCGGCCTGTTCGACCTCGGCGCTCAGCAGTTCGTCCGCGGCGAGCAGGAACGAGGCGTGGAGCTCGCTCAAACCCGCAAGCTGTCGGCCGATCCCTTCGAGCTCCTTCTCGACCGAGGCCTGCTCGGTCTGGTATCGGGCGATCGCGTCGGCCGGCATCCCGGTCTCGTCCGGGATCCTGACGGCGGCGAACCCGGCGTCGAGGAGCTGGCGCTCCACTGCGTCGCGGTCGCCGATCGGGGTGAAGACGACGAGGAAGCCCCCCTTCTTTCCGCCCGCGTACTCCTTCTCGTGCGGAGCCGTGATGGTGACGTCGGCCGGCACGTGGCCGGCGAGAACCGCAAGGGAGTCGTACCCCCGGTAAAGGTCCATCGGGATCGGGACCGTCGCGAACGGCTGGAGCTCGGCGATCCGGCTCTCGAGGTCCTTCTGCCGGGTCTCGAGGCGTGCGCGCCGCGTCACCAGCTCGTCTGCCTGGGCGTCGACCTCGGGCAGCTCGGTCTGGAGAGACCGCCGGAGCTCGGCGGGAGAGAGCCTGTGCGGCGCAGGGCCGCCGTCGGCGTGGACGCCGAACGCGTTCGTCGCGGCCCGGATCTTCAGCAGCTCGTTCGAGGCCTCGGTTGCGCCGGCGAGAGGCATGCCGAGCCGGAACCCGGCGTACTCCTCCTGGCCGACGAAGTCCTCGATGTGGAAGAGCCGGCGCCGGTAGAGGTCGGCGATCACGCCGCCCATCTCTGCCTTCGTGCCTGCGATCAGGAGCCGGCTCATCTTCCTGGGCTCGAGCATCAGGATCGCTCCGTCTCAGGCACCGGCATCGAGGGCTCCCTTGAGCCGGGAGACGAGGAGGGCGACCGCGCCGTCCAGGTTTCGCCGGCCCCGCTCACGGAGCTCGGCCGCCCGGGCCTCGCCGTTCTTGATGATCTCGGCATGGCGGCGGTCCGCCTCCGCGTGGGCCTCGGCGAGCTTCTGCTTGCGGTACTCTTCGGCGTTCATAGTCGCCTTCGCGATCAGGTTGTCGGCCTCGAGCTCGGCGTTCTGAATATTCTTTCGGCGCTCGGCTTCGGCCTGGCTGATCGCGGCCTTATACTCGTCCTCCGTCTTCTTGATGCTCTCTAACACCTCTATCTTCATCCAACCCTCCTTACACACTATAAGTTGGCGAAAAGCGTCATATTAAGTGTTTGTATTCTGAGTTCGGCCCGCATGAGCGCCCGTTCAGACCTCGACGGCCATGGCGGGAAGATTCCGGATCGCAAGTCGGGGAGGGCCGCCCTCGACCTCGACACCGCCGTGCACGCCGCGAAGGACCAGCCCCGCGAATTCGTCCCCCCCGCAGAGGATGTCCTGCTCGGGGTGAGTGCCGCGCTGGATCCCGCAGGAGATCCGGATCGCAGGCCCTGCCGAGACGACGACCCCGAGCCGGCGCGACCCGGGATGTCCCTTCGGCAGCACGACGAGCGGAAAGGCGTACCGGCGAACGAGCTCGATCAGCATCAGGGCCGGCGCGAGCGGTCCCCCGCTCGGGGCCGACGCCGCGATGAGATCGTCGGGGTCCAGACCCTGCACCACCTCACCCTCGACGGTCTCGATGCAGAGCGGGAGACGCCGAAGTGCCCGCGCCACTGCGAGAAACGAGGAGGAGCCCTCGAGCACGAGGTAGCCGTCGTCGAGAGGGCGGAACATCTGACGGCTCAGATCGCGTCGACCACGTCCGACTGGCACGACGGGCAGACCGGGTGCTTGCCCACACCTTCGAAGGACTCGCCGCAGTCCCGGCAGCGGAACCGCTTGCCCTTCACACGCTCGTTGTACTCGACATCCATGGGTCCGCCTACGCTGCACATCTCCTGATCACCGTGCCAGATTCGGGCCTCCACCGGGATAAGGATATCGGGACGAACGGCGGTTCGTCGTCGAGCAATGTCCGAACCGACCCCCGCCGACGCCCCGACGGATGCGAGTGAGGAAGCGCCACGTCCACGTGATGGCGAGGAGTTGTAGGGCCGTCGAAGTGGGTGAGAACGGCCCGGAGGAAGATGCCCCCCGTGACGACGCCTCTGACCAGACTCGCCCTCTGGCGCCGGGTCGTTGTACCGAGTTCGGCGGGCGGACGTCCGCGGTGCCAGCAGAGCCACCGGATCGGGCCGACCACGATCGCGACCCTGGCCGCAAGGCCGACGAAGGTGTGTGCGGGCTCGACGGGGAGATGGACCTGCAGGAAGTAGACGCGGCCGGGAGGAACAGGGCGGGGCCGCCACGGTCGTTTCAAGCGTCGCGAACCATGGACGGCGACGGATTGTACCTTGAGCGGCTGTACCCGCATCGCTCATTCCATCGCGGCAATGGAAAAAGAAGACGGGTGGACCCCGGGAGCATGAATCACGACAACGGCGGCGACGCGACCGTGTTGAACGCGATGAGCCCGACGAGCAGCATGATGCACGCGTGCTTGACTCCCGATTTGATGGACGATTCGCCCATCTGTCCTGCAATCAGGCCCGAGAAGAAGCCCATGATCAGGACGGCGTGGTAGAGCATGACCTGGAGCAGGCCGAGCGGCATGGAGCCGAGGCCGGAGAAGGCACCGCCGGCCTGCGCGGCCCCGGCCGTGTCGATCTTGGCGAGCTCGCTCAGGAACTGTGCATTCAGGGTCGCGATCACGAAGATGAAGACCAGGAACGAGAGGTAGATGATCGCGACGTAGATGAACATCTCCCCGAGCCGCTCCCTCTTGAGGACCTCCGACATCCGGGTATCCGAGGCCGCGATGTTCAGGACGTTGTTGATCTGGGCGGAGAACTCCGAGGCCCTCGTGATCAGGACGACCATCCGTGCGATGATCGGTGTCGAGATCCGATCCCCGAAGTGGAGCAACGCCTCGGAGAAGTTCGAGCCCCAGTCCATGTCCCGGTTGATTCGCTTGATCTCGTACGAGAGCACGCCGAGGTTCGCGCTCTGCATGATCCCCAGCGCCTGCCCGACGGTCAGGCCGACCTGGTTGATCCCGGCCATCCTGTCGAGGAACTCGGGGATCGCCGCCTCGATCCCGGAGAGTCGCCGCCGCCAGACCTCGTAGAAGATCGCATACGGCACGAGTATGATCAGCACGCCGATCACGATATGATCGTCGATCGCGCCGATGTAGGCTTCGAGGTTGCCGATCCACCGGATCTGCGAGATCATGAAGCCCATGTAACCGATCCCGATCGGGATCGTCAGGAAGAGGATCCGTATCGGCTTGGACGTGAACGCCTTGAGCGGGTCACGGAGGAACCTGCGGACGCCCGCCGACTGGTCGTACTTGACCAGCCGGGCGAAGAAGGACTCCTCACCGCCGACCGCATTGATCGTGACATCCGTGAACTCCTGCCCTATATCCTTCCCCTTCGCCCTGTGGACCCCCTCCGTCTTGATCGAGACCAGGTCGATCATCACCATGAAGATCGTGGTCCCGATCGGAAGCATGATGTAGATCACTGCCACGAGCTGGGTGATGGCCGCACCGCCCATCATCCCCATCACGACCATGATGATGATCAGAAAGAGCGGGCCCGCGACGAAGAGGGTGACGTACGACTCGGAGACCATCGCGAGGAACCCGAGGAAGTTCTTCTGCTCGTACCGGGCGTCCTCCTGGAAGAGGTGGACCCGCCCTTCGAGGAAGCTGGACATGTCGCCGCCGGACTCGATCACCGAGAGGAGATCCTGGAGGAAGTCTTTGAGCTTGTTCGACGGCGTGGTCATGTGGAGCTGCCGGATGGACGAGACCACGTCCAGGCCGAAGAAGTCGGCGTCGCGAACGATCTGGCGGAACTCGAGCGCGATTTCGCCGTAGATATTCGCGTTCTCCGAGAGCGAGCGGAAGATGACCAGGATCTCGGCACCCCCCTTTCGCATCGCGTACATGTACGCGACCGCGTTGTGGAGGGTCATGTTGATCTTGGAGGCGCGCATCCCCTTGGTGATCGCCGGCCACTGGAGCGCGATCATGTAGGTGATCGCGGCCGCAAGCAGTGCGCCGATCCCGGCGCCGAGCACCTGCGTGATCAGGGACATCGGGATCGGGCCGACCATGTACGGCATGTGGACCGGGGTCGGGTTCGTGAACGACGTGCCCCTCGCCTCGGTGAAGGCGATCACGAGGCCCGTCATGATATACCCGACCACGAGGAAGACGAGCGCCACCACGCCCGACGCCAGGATGGCATTCGAGAGATAGCGCTCGACCGTGATCCCCGAGCGGGTGGAGATCAGGTCCGCGTTCAGCCGCTGGAATCGCGTCGGATCCTTGGCCACCCAGGCCTGTACCTGTCTGCCGAAGATCACACGAGCGCCTGCCGGAGGTCGTAGAGGTGGTCCATCACGCTCGCCGCGTCGATGTAGTAACTCTGGAAGAGCCGTGACACCGACTTGTAATCGCGAATCCGCTGCTCGTGCATCGCGATCAGGAGGCGCTTTCTCACCTCGATCTCGGCCTCGAGCTGCTCGCGGCTCCAGCCCCGCTTCTCGGTGATCGAGGCGTAGACCTGGGAGCGGCCCGTGTAGTTGAGCAGGTCGCGGACCGGGTCGTAGGTGAAGACGTTGTTGACCCGGAGGTTGCCGGTGGACGGGTCGATCCCGATCACCTCGACGATCTCCTGGCAGCGGCGGACGCGGGCCGTCCCCTGGTAGATCAGGGCCTGGATCGAGATGATGTTCAGGGCCTGCAGCATGTTCCGCGGCACGTTGAGCGGCTCGGACTCGAGCCGGTGGATGGCGGCGTCGACCGAGCCCGCGTGCATGGTCGAGAAGGTCGTGTGGCCCGTGTTCATCGCCTGGAAGAGTGTCTGCGCCTCGTGGCCGCGGACCTCCCCGACCAGGATGTATTCCGGCCGTTGCCGCATCGCGGCCTTGAGCAGGGCGAACATGTCGATCGTCGCGCCGGCCTCGGCCACCGAATCGCGCGTGACAGATGCGATCCAGTTGTCGTGGTAGAGCGTGATCTCACGCGTGTCCTCGATCGAGATGACCTTCGCGAGCGGCGTGATGAAGAGCGATACCGCGTTGAGGGAGGTCGTCTTGCCCGAGGCCGTGCCGCCGATGAAGATGAGCGACTTGGCATTCTCGATCGAGAACCAGAAGTAGACGAGCGCATCGGGGCTGAAGGTGTGGTACTCCATCAGCTCGATCGGGGTGAACGGCTCCTCGCGGAACTTTCGGATCGTGAACGAGGTCCCGCGGGTCGTCACCTCCTTGCCGAGGGTCAGCTGCAGGCGCGAACCGTCGGGAAGGGTGGCGTCGATCATGGGGTTGCCGATCGAGACGTGCTTGCCGGACCGCTGCGCGAGCTTGATCGCGAGCGA
>JADGNL010000185.1 GCA_017883495.1 Methanomicrobiales archaeon
CACGCTCCCCGAGGACCTCGTCATCGCCGCGCCGACCCTGATCCGGCGGCTGCCGCTGCCGCTCCGGCGGGTCATCGGCGACATGACGCAGAAGGAGAAGGTGCTGGTCGGGCTCGACCTGATCCCCAGAACGCAGTGAATATCGTGGACGGAGCCGCGTGATGCCGGACGTGGAAGCGCTCGAGCGGGAGAACGAGGAGCTGCGGTCCCGGATCAGGGAACTCGAGGAGACCCTCGATGCGATCCGTTCCGGAGAGGTCGACGCGATCGTCGTCTCACGGGGGGAGTCGAGCCAGGTGTACGCGCTCGAGGGCGCGGACCACCCGTACCGCGTCCTGGTCGAGAACATCCAGGAGGGCGCCCTCACCCTGACCACGACGGGGATGGTCCTGTACGCCAACGCCGCGTTCGCCGCGATGCAGGGCCTGCCGGTCTCGGCCATCCTGGGAACGTCGCTGCGCGACCATATCGCCCCCCGGGACCGGGCGCACTTCGACGCACTCCTCGATTCTTCCGGCATCGGCGCGCGCCGGGGCGAGATGAGCATCTGCAGCGGCACGGCCTCGATCCCCGTGCAGGTCTCGCTGACTCCGCTCGAGATGAACGACGAGACGAGGATCAGCGTCGTGGTCACCGATCGCCGGCAGGACTACGGCCGCCTCCGCCTGCTCGCGCGGATGCTCAACTCCGTCGCGGACGCGGTCACGGCCGTTGACCCCGGGGGGACGGTCATCTACTGGAACGAGGCGGCGGAGCGGCTGTACGGCAGGCCGGCCTCCGAGATGGTCGGCCGAACGCTCGCCGACGTGGTCGAGCCCGGGATACCGGCGGTGGACGAGCGCCGGGACTTCGAGGAGCTGGCCGCCGGCGAGACCTGGTGCGGGGAGTACGAGGCCCGCAACCGGGACGGCCGCTCCTTTCCCGTGCTGGCGACCAGGGCGCCGGTCTACGACGAGGACGGGAAGCTCCTCGCGGTCATCGGAACGAGCCGGGATATCGGCGAACGGAAGCGGGCCGAGGAGACGCTGCGCGAGAGCGAGGAGCGGTTCCGTGCGCTGTACGAGAACAGCCGGGACGCGATCATCCTCACGGATCCACTGGACGGCGGGCGGATCGTCGCCGCGAACCCGGCGGCCTGCCGGATGCTGGGCTGGACCGAGGAGGAGCTCGTCGGCCGGGGCAGGGAGGTGATGTTCGACCCTGCCGACCCCGGGGTCGTCGCGCTCGTGCAGGAACGGGGCCGCTCCGGGGCTGCACAGGCCGAGCTCATGTACCGGCGCCGGGACGGCAGCACCTTCCCCGGGGAGGTCAGCACCGCGCTCTTCACGGACAGCAGCGGCGACGTTCGGGCCGTCGCGATCGTCCGCGACGTGGCCGAGCGGAAAGAGGCGGAGGCCTTTCTCCATGAGTATGCCGAACGGCTGCAAACGAGCAACGAGGAGCTGCAGCGCTTTGCGTACGTGGCGAGCCACGACCTGCAGGAGCCGCTTCGATCGATCGTCAGCTTCAGCCAGCTCCTCGAGCGCCGGTACAAAGGCCAGCTCGATGCGGACGCCGACGAGTTCATCGGCTTCATCGTCGATGGTGGCAACCGGATGCAGCGCCTGATCCGGGACCTCCTGCAGGTCTCGCGGATCGAGACGGGGGCGAAGCCCCCTTCGCCGACGGACGCGGGCGCGGTGGTCTCCGGCGCGCTCCGCGCGCTCGACAATCCGATCCGCGAGTCGGGAGCGACCGTGACCGTCGAGGCGCTGCCCGTGGTGATGGCCGACGCATCACAGGTCGAACAGGTCTTCGTGAACCTGATAGGGAACGCGATCAAGTACGGCCGTGACGGCGTCCCGCCCGAGATCGCGGTCTCCGCGAGGAAGGCGGGGTCGATGGTCGAGTTCGCGGTGGCGGACAACGGGATCGGGATCGAGGCGGAGTACTTCGGCCGGATCTTCGAGATGTTCCGCCGGCTCCACACCCACGACGAGTACGAGGGCACCGGCATCGGGCTTGCCGTCGTCAAGAAGATCGTCGAGCGCCACGGCGGCAGGGTCCGGGTGGAGTCGAGGCCGGGCGAGGGCTCGACCTTCTTCTTCACCCTGCCGGCCGCATGAGAAGCCGCCCGGGTGAATGTTTTATTACCGGTCGAGCCGTCAGATCTCCTCGATGCCCAGGCAGGGGCATGGATGCGCAATGGGCCGTTCCCGATCGGCATCACGCCCGGATACGCCGGAAGAGCACGACGAGGTGAACCGGCGGATCGCCGAGCTCGAGGCCGAGGTTGCGGCCCTGCAGCGCAGCAACGACGAGCCGGCGCAGCAGGAGGGCCCGTGCACCCTCGACCGGTCGGCGCTGGAGGAGAGCCGGCGGCACCTCGTGGCGATCGTCCAGGGGTCGCCCGTGCCGACGTTCATGATCGGCCGGGACCATCGCATCATCCTCTGGAACCACGCGCTCGAGGTGTACAGCGGCATCCGCGCCCCCGACGTCGTCGGGAAGGCAGAGGCGTGGCGGGCCTTCTACGAGACCCCGCGCCCGACCCTCGCGGATCTCATCGTCGATGACATCGTCGACCAGATCCCCCGGTGGTACGGCCCGGAGCATGCTCCGTCCGCGCTCGTCGAGGGCGCGTACGAGGTCACGGCCTTATTCCCGCACATGAAGAAAGGGACATGGCTCTTCTTCACGGCCGCCCCGGTCCGCGACGCGGCAGGAGCGGTCATCGGGTCCGTGGAGACCCTGCAGGACGTCACCGAGCGGAAACTGGCCGAGGAGGCCCGGCAGCGGTATGCCGAGCGCCTCGAGCACTCCAACGAGGAGCTCGAGCGGTTCGCGTACGTGGCGAGCCACGACCTGCAGGAGCCGCTGCGATCGATCGTCGGCTTCAGCCAGCTCCTCGAGCGCCGGTACAGAGGCCGGCTCGACCAGGACGCCGACGAGTACATCCAGTTCATCGTCGAGGGCGGCACCCGGATGCAGACGCTGATCCAGGACCTCCTCGCCTATTCGCGGGTCGAGACCGCCGCCCGGCTCCTCGAGCCGACGGACGCAGGCGAGGTCGTGGGCGCCGTGGTGCGCTCGATGGACGCGGCGCTCGCGGAGGCTGGCGCGACGGTCGAGGTCGGCGAGATGCCCCGGGTCATGGCCGACGCGGTGCAGCTCGAGCGGGTCTTCTCGAACCTGATCGGCAATGCGGTCAAGTACCGCCGGCCGGACGCACCACTCGAGGTCGCGATAGCGGCGCGGCGCACGGACGGCATGGTCGAGTTCGCGGTGGCCGACAACGGGATCGGGATCGAGCCCGAGTACCACGATCGGATCTTCGAGATGTTCCGCCGCCTCCACACCAGGGACCAGTACAGCGGCACCGGCATCGGGCTCGCGGTCGTCAAGAAGATCGTGGAGCGGCACGGCGGCAGGGTCCGGGTCGAGTCGACGCCGGGCGAGGGCTCGACCTTCTTCTTCACCCTCCCGGCCGCGTGACCCCGGATGGCATCGCACCGACGGGCGTCGGCCCCGGATCCCGCGCGTCGCCGGCCCGATGCCCCGAAGAACCCGGACTGCGCCGAAGGTCCGGCCCCGTCCCGGTCGGGCGATGGCGGCCCGTTCGGGACGTTGACGGATGCACGAACCCCATGCTTTTATGAGAAGCCCGGGGTATCATCTAGAGATATCGCCGTGAACTGTGACGTGCCGGGCGCCCCGATCGTTGCCGCCATCCGCCAGCCCGCCTTCCTCTACGGCCCCGACGGGACGATCCTCGCCGCGAACGAACCGGCCGAGGCCCTGGCCGGGCGCTCGCTCGCCGGGTGCTCCGCCGCGGACGTCGTCCGCCTCGGCCGCGTGCGCCGCCCGGACGGCACCCCGCTCGACCCCGGCAGGCTGCCGGCCTCGCGGGCGCTGGCGGGCGAGGAGGTGACCGAGCAGCCGGCCGTGATCACGGCCGCGGACGGCCGGGAACTGCACGTCCTGGTCTCCGCCTCGCCGATCCGGGAAGGCGGCCGCGTCGTCGGGGCGCTCTGCGTCTGGCAGGACGTCACCGAGCGCACGAACGCGGAAGAGACGCTGGAGGAAGAGCGCGGACGACTGCAGGCGGTTCTCGACGGCATGACCGATGCGTACTACGTCTACGACCGGGAATGGCGGTTCGTGGAGATCAACCAGCACGCCGCGGACTACTTCGGCCGGCCGCGGGAGGAGCTCCTGGGGCGCACTGTCTGGGAACTCTACCCGCATACCGTGGGAGGCCCGACCTGGACCGAGTACCATCGCGCCGTGGCCGAGGGCGTGCCGGTCCATTTCGAGACCGCGTCCGGCGTCGGCCCGCGCTTCTTCGAGGTCCATGCCTATCCCCGGCCGGACGGGCTGACGGTCTACGTGCGCGACATCACCGGGCGCAAACGGGCCGGGGAGGCGCTCCGGGAGCGGGAGCAGCAGCTCGACCTGGCCCTGGAGGGAGCGGGCGCGGGGATGTGGGTCCGCGATCTCGACCGCGGCTGGATCGCCTCGCCGCAGATGAACGCGCTCTTCGGCCTTCCCCGCGACGCGCCTCCCCTCCGGGAGGAGGAGTTCCCCGCGTTCATCCACCCCGACGACCTGCCGGCCCTCGGAGAAGCGTGGCTCGCCGCGCTGGAGGGCGGCTCGAGCTACAGCCGGGAGTACCGCGTCGTCTGGCCGGACGGGAGCGTGCACTGGCTCGGCTCCGAGGGCAGGACGGTCGCGGACTGCGGCGGCACGCCCCGGTTCATCGGCGTCACGTACGATGTCACCGGGCGAAAACGGGCGGAGGGGGCGCTGCGGAGGAGCGAGGCGCGGCAGGCCCTGCTCGCGGAGGTCGGCGGGCGCCTGCTCGCGGCCTGGGAGCCGCAGGCGGTCGTGGACGACCTCTGCCGCCGGGCCCTCGCGGTCCTCGACTGCGACGTCTTCTTCAACTACCTCGCGGACGAGGCCTCGGGCCGGCTCGTGCTGAACGCGTACGGCGGCATCCCCCCCGGGGAGGCCGCGCGGATCCGCCGGCTCGACCTCGGCACGGCCGTCTGCGGCTGCGCCGCGCGCGACGGCTGCCGGATCGTGGCCGAGGCGATCCCCGAGAACCCCGACCCGCGAACGGAGCTCGTGGCGGGGTTCGGCGTCCGGGCGTACGCCTGCCACCCCCTCCTCGTCGGGGGGCGGTCCATCGGCACGCTCTCGTTCGGCACCCGCACCCGCGACCGCTTCGCCGACGACGAGCTCGCGACCATGCGGGCGATCGCCGACCTGATCGCGGTCGCGATGCAGCGGATCGCGGACCGCGACGCCCTCCGCGCGAGCGAGGAGCGGCTCCGGCTCGCGCAGGAGAGCGCGGGGCTCGGGAGCTGGGACCACGACCTGGTCTCGGACCGGGTGACCCTCTCGCCCATGTTCCTCGGGCGGTACGGGATGACGGCGAAGGCGGTCGCGTGCTACGAGGACTGGGACCGGCTGATCCACCCCGGCGACCGCGAACGGGTCGAGGCCGGGAGGCGGGCCGCCCTCCCCGCCGGCCAGCCCCTGGACTTCGACTTCAGGGTGGTCCTTCCCTCCGGCGACGAACGGTGGGTCCAGTTCAGGGGCCGGGGGTCCGCGAACGGGCCCGGCGGCCACGGGCGCGTGCTCGGGGTCGTCCTGGACGTGACGGCCCGCAAGCAGGCCGAGATCGCCCTGGAGCGCAACGCCGCCGACCTCCGGGCCAGCAACGAGGAGCTGCAGCGGTTCGCGTACGTGGCGAGCCACGACCTGCAGGAGCCGCTGCGGTCGATCGTCAGCTTCTCCCAGCTCCTCAAGCGCCGGTACGGAGGGAAGCTCGACGCCGACGCGGACGACTACATCGGGTTCATCGTCGACGGCGGCATGAGGATGCAGGCCCTGATCCAGGACCTTCTCCAGTTCTCGCGGATCGAGACGCAGGCCCGGACGCCCGTGCCGGCCGACGCGGGCGCCGCGGTCCGGAGCGCCCTGCGCACGCTCGAGGCGTCGGCCCGCGAGGGCGGGAGCACGGTGACGGTCGACCCGCTTCCGACCGTGATGGCCGATCCGGCGCAGCTGGAGCTGGTCTTCGCGAACCTGATCGGCAACGCGATCAAGTACCGCCGGCCCGACGAGCCCCTCCTGGTCCGCGTCGGGGCGAGGAGGACGGACGGCTTCTGGGAGTTCTCGGTGAGCGACAACGGGATCGGGATCGAGCCCGAGTACTTCGACCGGATCTTCGAGATGTTCCGCCGGCTCCACACGCACGACAAGTACGACGGCACCGGGATCGGCCTGGCCGTCGTGAAGCGGATCGTGGAGCGGCACGGCGGGGCCGTCCGCGTGGAGTCGACCCCCGGCGAGGGCTCGACCTTCTTCTTCACCCTCCCGGCCGCGTGAGGCGCCGGCCATCCCCGACCGCAACCATTTAGTGCGATCCGCTCCCTCTCCGGCGCAGGAATGTCGAACCGCTCCATCCCGGATCCTCTCCGTCCTGTCCGGCCCCGCCTCCCGGCGGAAGCCCGGCAGACGTCCCTGCCGTACCTGATGAGCCTGTTGACCCACGACGACCCCCTGACCCGGCGGCGGGCCGCCGCCGCCCTGGGGCGGGCGGAGGACCCCCTCGCCCTCGACTCCCTGATCATGGCGCTCCACGACGGGGACCGCCTCGTGCAGCAGAGCGCGATCGGGGCGCTCGGCGCGATCGGCGACGCCCGGGCGATCCCGCCGCTCCGGCAGCTCCACCCCCGCGTCGACCGCCGGCTCCAGGCCGCGATCGAGGAGGCGCAGCGCGACATCGCCGCGGGGCGGTCGGGGGAGCGCTTCCCGTTCTGACCCGGCCGGGATTCCTCCTCGCGGGAACCCGGCGCCGACCAGATCCTTTATCTCTCTCCCGGTGGAAAAAAACCGCATTCCAGGCCGCCAGTGCTCCGTCATGCCCGACCACGCCCTGCTCCCTCTCAGCGCCATCCGGCAGCCCGCGTTCCTCTACGGCTCCGACGGCCGGATCGCCGCCGCGAACGACCTGGCCGAGGCCCTCGCCGGCCGATCGCTCGCCGGCTGTTCGGCCGCCGACGTGATCGCGACCTTCGGCAACCGCCGGCCCGACGGCACGCTCTTCACTCCGGAGGAGCTGCCCCCGACCCGGGCGCTGGCCGGCGAGGAGGCGATCGACGTCCCGATCGCGGTCACGGCCGCCGACGGCTCGACCGTCCACCTCCTGGTCACCGCCTCCCCGATCAAGGACGGCGACGCGGTCACCGGCGCGCTCGTCGTCTGGCAGGACGTCTCGGTCCTCGAAGCGGCGCTCGCCGAACAGGTCCAGCTCCGCCACGAGTCGGATCTCCGGGCCGGGGAGCTCGCGGTGCAGGAGGAGGAGCTCCGGCAGCAGGGCGACGAGCTCCTCCGGGCGAACGTCGAGAACGACCGGCAGCACCGGCTCCTCGACGCGATCCTCGGCACCATCCCGTACCGCGTCTCCCTGTGGAGCCGGGAGGAACGGCTCCTCTGGGCGAACGAGCGCTTCGCCACCGAGCGCGGGCTGCCCCGCGAGGCGCTGGTCGGCCTGCCGTACGCGGCGCTCGGCGACCGCGAGACCGTGGTGGGATCGCTCGTCGCGGAGGCCCGGAAGATCGTGGCGGGCGGCGGACCGGTCTCGCGCGAGATCGAGATCCCCGGCCGGGACGGCCCCGAGTACCGGGCCTGCACGCTCCTGCCGTTCCTCGCGGACTCGCTCCTCGTCATCACCGAGGAGATCACCGATCGGAAGCGGGCCGAGCTCGAACTCGAGCAGTACGCGAAGCGCCTCCGCCGCTCGAACACGGAGCTGGAGCGGTTCGCGTACGTCGCGAGCCACGACCTGCAGGAGCCGCTCCGCTCGATCGTCAGCTTCAGCCAGCTCCTCGAGCGTCGGTACGGAGGGAGGCTCGACCAGGACGCGGACGAGTACATCCGCTTCATCGTCGAGGGCGGGGTGCGGATGCAGAGCCTGATCCGGGACCTCCTCCAGTTCTCCCGGATCGAGCGCGCGGCCCGCGATCCCGCGCCGACGAGCGCGGCGGAGGCCGCGGCCGACGCGCTCCGGGAGCTCGGCCCGCAGCTCCGCGAGGCCGGGGCGACCGTCACGGTCGACGACCTGCCGGCGGTGACGGCCGACGCGGCCCAGCTCGAGCTGATCTTCCGGCACCTGCTCGGCAACGCGGTCAAGTACCGCCGGCTCGACACCCCGCTCGAGGTCGCGGTCACTGCGCGGGCCGCGGGGCCGATGGTCGAGTTTTCGGTGAGCGACAACGGGATCGGGATCGAGAAGGAGTACTTCGGCCAGATCTTCGAGATGTTCCGTCGCCTCCACACCCACGACGAGTACGAGGGCACGGGCA
>JADGNL010000186.1 GCA_017883495.1 Methanomicrobiales archaeon
CGCGGCCCCGAGCGCCATCAGGATCACCGAGATCTCGCTCTCGGGGTGGACCACGGTGAGCGCCGTGTGCTCGGCGAACTCGGCCAGGAAGTGGAGGATGTTCGAGGTCGGCGTCATCGGGTACGCGACGTACGCGTCGAGCCCGCCCTTGACGAGCCCGAGCGCGATCGCCTCGTTCCCGGTCAGGACGGGGAGCGGCGCCATCGTCCCGCGCTCGATCCGGGTCCGTTCGCCGGCCGCGTCCCAGGCCCGGCGCACGACCCGGAGGTTCTCGTCGGCGTGGCCGGGGATCTCCTCGCGGAAGACCTCCTCCACGACCTCCCAGGGGATGCCGACCACCCGGCAGAAGGCGCCGATCAGGCCCGAGTTCCGCGTGATGGGCGCGGCCTTCTCCTCCCTGACGATCCGGTCGAGGTCGACACCGACCCCCTCCGCGTTCTTCACGGCATAGGTGTCGAAGACGATCACCCCGCCCTCCCCGAGCTCGGCCCGGTGCTGGTCCACGGTCTTCTGGTCCAGGGCGAGGACCACGTCGACCCGGTCCCGGTGGGTCCAGATCGGGTGGTCCGCGGACCGGACGACCGCGAAGTTGTGCCCGCCCCGGATCAGGGACGGGTAGTCGTAGTACATGTAAACGTAGCGGCCGAGCCTGGCCATCAGGTGGCAGAGGATCGCGCTCGCCTTGTTGATCCCCTCGCCGGCCCGACCGCCGATCAGTACCGAGAACTCCTGCACGGGCATGCCTCCACTCTCTGGAGGCCGGGGGCGCTGAAAAACCTTCCCTCGCGAGGACGGGCGCTACTCGCCCTCGAGCGGCTCGAGCAGGCCGAAGACGTTCCCCTCGGCGTCGGCGCAGTACGCGATCTGCCCCAGGCCCGGCACGGCCTTTCTCGCCATCAGCACCTCGCCGCCGGCCCGGATGACTTTGAGCACGTAGTCGTCGATCGACGGCACGGCGATCGCGTTCGTGAACGACGAGCCCCCGATCCGCGGCATGACCGCGCCGTCGATGCCGGGCTCGCCCGACCCCCCCGAGCGGAGGAGGAGGTAGTGGGGGTCCTCGGTCCGGCCGATCTCCCAGCCGAAGACCTCGCGGTAGAAGGCCGCGGCCCGCTCGGGGTCGTCGGCGTGGCACTCGAAATGGACGACACGCGGCATTGCGATCACTTCCCCTTCCGAACCGAAGGAATTAGAGCTTTCCCCCGGCGCTACTTGTACTCGCGGCGGGTGTAGGTGTACTTCCCCGACTCCCCGCCCCCGACGACGATGTGGACCCACTGGTACAGCGACCGGAGGGTCCCGAACTGCTCGTACCGGCGCATGGAGAAGCCGACCTTCAGGCGGGAGTCGAAGAGGACCCGC
The DNA here is from genome assembly GCA_017883495.1 of Methanomicrobiales archaeon. GTDB lineage: Archaea > Halobacteriota > Methanomicrobia > Methanomicrobiales > Methanospirillaceae > UBA288. The sequence goes on from JADGNL010000186.1 coordinate 1,363, forward strand.
CCCTCACGGACCATGCGGCGGGCGATCTCGAGGTCGTCGCCGGCGTCGACGGTCCTGTACATGCCGGCCCGGACGAAGGCGTCCTTCCGGAACGCGGTGTTGCAGCCGAGCGAGTAGTAGAGCCGCCCGGTCCGGTACCCGATGGCCGAGAAGAGGTTCGTGAGCCCGAGCGAGAGCCGGTTCTTGACCGTGTCCTCGATCGGGGCGACGGTCCCGTAGACCATGACCACGCCCTCGCGGAGGAGGTCGTCGCGGGCCCGCTCGACCCAGTCCCGGGGGAGGACGCAGTCCGCGTCCGTGGTCGCGACGAGCGGGCTCTTCGCCGCGAGCACCCCGTCGTTCCGGGCGCCGCCGACCTTCGCACTCGATTGGATGAAGACGGAGTCCGCCAGGGGCGCGGCGAGCTCGCGCGTCCGGTCCTTCGAGCCGCCGTCCACGACGATGACCTCGTACTCCTCCCGCGGCAGGGTCTGGTCCGCGAGCGAGGCGAGGCAGCGCTCGATCCTCGTCTCCTCGTTGTACGACGGTACCACGACCGAGATCGAGGTCGTCATCTCCCCTCCTCCAGCTGCCGTTTCAGGGCCGCGATCTCGTCCATGGTCTCGCGGTGGAAGGAGAGGATCAGGTCGCCGATCAGGCCGAAGACGAAGACCTGGATGCCGACCGTGATCAGGAGCACGGTCAGAATGGTCAGGGGAAGACGCTCGATCCCCTGGAACCATTCGTAGAGCACGAACGCCCCGACCGCCACCCCGGCCAGCGCGAGGGTCACGCCGATCAGCCCGAAGTAGAAGAGCGGGTTGTTCATCCGCGCGAGCTGGTAGATGGTCACGGCAATCCTGTATCCGTCCCGGAGAGGGTTGAGCTTTGTGGCCGTGCCCGCGCGGCGGTCGTACGAGACCGGGACCACGCTCACGCGGTGGCTGTTCCGGACGGCCTCGACCGCGATCTCGGTCTCGATCCCGAAGCCCTGCTCGGTGAGGTTCATCTGGTCGAGCGAGGCCCTGGTGAACGCCCGGTACCCCGAGAGAATGTCCGAGAGGTACCGGCCGTGGGCGAGGCGGAAGAGCCGGTTCAGGAGGTAGTTGCCCGCCCGGTTCAGGGGCGAGAGCGCGCCCCGCTCCGCGGCCCCGAGCCGGTCGCCGATCACCTGGTCCACGCCCCGGAAGAGCGGCGCCACCATCCGGTCCGCGTCGTCGGCCGAGTACGTGCCGTCGCCGTCGAGCATGAGCACGTACGGCGTCGCGATGCACCGGAACGCCTCGATCACGGCGTTCCCCTTGCCCCGGCCGCTCTGGACCAGGACCTCCGCGCCGGCCTCGGTGGCGAGCGCGGCCGTGCCGTCCGTGCTCCTCCCGTCGACCACGAGGACGCGCGTATACCCCCGGGCGGCAAAGTCCCGGACCAGGGCCTGGATCGTCGGCGCCTCGTTCAGCGTCGGGACCAGGACCGTGACCGCGTCCCGGTCGATCGTCATCTCTCATTATATACCGGCGAGAGCGTCATAAGTGCTTTGATGCACCTCGGAAAACCCGGAGTGCGCGTGCTCGGGATCGCCGAGAGCTACCGCGGGCGGCACGACGAGGGCGCGGTCTCGCACCTGGCCGGGGTGGTGATGCGGCGCGACCTCCGCATCGACGGCTTCGGCACGGCGGAGGCCACGGTCGGCGGCACCGACGCGACCGACGCGGTCGTCCGGCTGGTCGAGACCGTCGGGCGCGACGACGTCCGGACGGTCATGCTCTCGGGCGCGGTGATCGCCTGGTTCAACGTGATCGACGCAGCCGCGGTGGCGGAGGCGACCGGCCGCGCCGTGGTTTCGGTCACGTACGAAGCGTCTCCGGGGCTCGAGGAGGCGATCGCCCGCCACTTCCCCGGCGACGCGGCCCGACTCGCGGCCTACGAGCGGCTCGGCGAGCGGGCGCCGGTCGCCCTCTCGACGGGGGCGACGGTCTACGTCCGCGCGTTCGGCCTCGACCTTCCCGATGCTGCCGCGCTCGTGGACGCCTTCACCCTGGACGGCGGCGTGCCCGAGCCCC
>JADGNL010000187.1 GCA_017883495.1 Methanomicrobiales archaeon
AACCGGATCGTGCTCTTCGAGAAGGAGTGACCATGGACGACGTCCTCGCGGTCGACCTCGGCGGGACCCGGACCCGCGTCGCGCTCGTGGCGCCCGACGGCTCCATCCTCGCCCGCGAGGTCTTCCCCACGCCGGCGGGGTCCTCGCCGACGGCCGTGATCGACGCGATCGCGGCGGCCCTCCGCCGGATCTCGGACGGCGCGGCGCATGCGATCGGCATCTCGGCCGCCGGCCCTCTCGACCTCGCGGCCGGCGCCATCGTCTCCCCGCCGAACCTCCCCTACGATCGGATCGATCTGGTCGGGCCGCTCGAGGCCGCGTTCGGCGTGCCGGTCCTCCTCGTCAACGACGCCCGGGCCGGCGCCCTCGGGGAGCACGCGCACGGCGCGGGCAGGGGATGCAGCGATCTCGTCTACGTCACCATCTCGACCGGGATCGGCGGTGGCGTGATCTCGGACGGGCGCCTCCTCCTGGGCCGGGGGGGCAACGCGGGCGAGATCGGGCACATCACGGTCGAGACGCGGCACGGGCTCGTCTGCGGCTGCGGGTACCCGAACCACTGGGAGGGCTACTGCTCGGGCCGGAACCTGCCGCGGTTCTACGCGGTCGAGAAGGAGATCGGCGACCCGGCCTATTCTACGGCCGAGGCGATCTTCGACGCCGCCCGGTCCGGAGAGCCCGCGGCCCGCCGGTTCCTCGAGGCGGTCGCGGTCCTGAACGCGCGTGCCCTCTCCACGCTCACGGTCGCGTACGACCCCGCGCGGGTCGTCCTCGACGGCGCGGTGGTCCAGGCCCAGGCCGACCTGCTCGTCGGCCCGGCCGTCGAGCGGATGGAGGAGTTCCTGCCCCGGCCGGAGGTCGTGACGAGTTCGCTCGACGGCGACGCCCCCCTGCTCGGCGCGGCCGTCGCGGCGCGGCACGGCGGGTCGCGAGGCTTATTCGCCGCCCGCGCCATGTACTCGCCATGACGCCTCCTCTCGCCCGGGCCGCGGCCGGCGCGGTCGACGACGACCTCCTCGAGCTCTACCGCACGCTCCACGCCCACCCCGAGCTCTCGGGGCGGGAGGCCGGGACGGCGCAACGGCTCGCGGACGCGCTCGAGACGGCCGGCTGCAGGGTCCACCGGGGGATCGGCGGGCACGGCGTCGCGGCCGTGCTCGAGGACGGGGCGGGGCCGACCCTCCTCGTCCGGGCCGACATGGACGCGCTCCCGGTCGAGGAGGCGACGGATCTCCCGTACGCGAGCCGCGCCACGGGGACGGACCCGAACGGGAACGAGGTCCCGGTCATGCACGCCTGCGGCCACGACCTGCACATGGCCGCGCTGGTCGGGTTCGCCCGGGCCATGCAGGCCCTCCGCGGCAGCTGGCACGGCCGGCTCGTGCTGGTCGGCCAGCCCTCGGAGGAGCGGGTCTCGGGCGCGGCCGCGATGATGGCCGACGGGCTCTACGCTCGCGTGGGCCGGCCGGACTGGGCGATCGCCCTCCACGTCCTGCCCGAACAGCCCGAGGGGAAGGTCCTCTTCATCGAGGGGACGGCGTCGGCCGGGGCCGAGTCGATCGACCTCCTGGTCCGCGGCCTCGGCGGGCATGCGGCCCACCCCGACCAGACCGTCGACCCGGTCCTGCTCGCGGCCGGGTGCGTCATCGGCTTCCAGGGGATCGTCAGCAGGTCGCTCGATCCCCAGACCTTCGGCGTGCTCACGGTCGCCATGATCCACGGCGGCGTCAAGCACAACGCGATCCCCGACGAGGTCCGGCTCGGGCTCAACATCCGCTTCTTCGACGACGACGTCCGGGCCCGGCTCCTCGACGGCATCGAGCGGATCGCGGCCGGCCTCGCCCAGGCCGCCGGCGTCCCGGAGGACCGGATGCCGGTGTTCACCCTCCTCGACGAATCGGCCCGCCCGCTCGTGAACGACCCGGCCCTCGTCCGGCGGGTCCGCGCCGCGGTCGAGGCCGCACTCGGGACCGAACGGGTGGGATCGCTCGGCCCGTCGTCGGGCTCGGAGGACTTCGGCGCGTTCGGCACGGCCGACCCGGCGGTCCCGCTCTGCTACTTCCGCATCGGGACCGGCGGCGGCCGGCTCCATTCGCCGACCTTCGCCCCGGACCCGAAGCCAGTCATCGAAGCGGGCGTGACCGCCTTCGCGGCGGCCGCGCTCGAGCTGCTCCGAAAGGATTAGCTCCGGCACTGCCCGGCGTGGTACGCCGCCAGGTGGGCCGCCGCGGCCGGCGTCGCCTCGCGCCCCTGCGGCGTCCGCTTCAGGAAGCCGATCCGGATCAGGTACGGCTCGTACACCTCCTCGACCGTCCGGACCTCCTCGCCGACCGCGATCGCGATCGTCCGGACGCCGACCGGGCCTCCCGCAAAGTCGTTGACGATGGCGCCGAGGATGCGGCGGTCCAGGTCGTCGAGGCCGAGCCGGTCGATCCCGAGCATGGAGAGCGCGTGGTCCGCGATCTCCCGCGTGACCGTGCCGTCGCCCCGGACGAGCGCGTAGTCGCGGACCCGGCGGAGGAGTCGGTTCGCGATCCGCGGCGTTCCGCGCGAGCGCCGCGCCACCTCGAGTGCGCCGTCGGGCGTGACCGGGATGCGCATGATCCCGGCCGAGCGCGTCACGATCCGGACCAGGTCGCCCTCGTCGTAGAGGTTGAGCCGGTTCACGATCCCGAACCGGTCGCGGAAGGGCGCGCCGAGGTTGCCGATCTTCGTAGTCGCGCCGATCAGGGTGAACCGCTCGAGCTCGAGCGGGATCGACCGTGCTCCCGGCCCCTCGCCGATCATCACGTCGATGAAGAAGTCCTCCATGGCCGAGTAGAGCACCTCCTCGACGACCGGCGAGATCCGGTGGACTTCGTCGATGAAGAGGACGTCGCCCTCGTTGAGCGCGGTGAGCAGGGCGGCAAGGTCGCCGGGCTTCTCGAGCACGGGCCCGGCCGTGGTCCGGATCGAGGCGCCCATCTCCTTCGCGATGATGTGGGCGAGCGTGGTCTTGCCGAGGCCGGGCGGCCCCGAGAAGAGGATGTGGTCGAGGGGCTCGCCCCGGACCTTCGCGGCCTCGATCGCGATCTTGAGGGCCTCGCGGACGTCCGGCTGGCCGATGAACGTCTCGAGCGAGGCCGGGCGGATCGCCTCCTCCTCGGGCTCGCCCGTGATGGGCGCGGGCGAGACCTCGCGTTCGGCCATCAGCCCCTCCTGAGGCGGGCGAGCGCTCCTCGGATCAGGCCCTGGAGGTCGGCGCCGGGCGACTCGGAGACCGCGGCCTCGACCGCGTCGGCGGCCTCGCGGGGCGTGAAGCCGAGCGCGACGAGGGCGGCGGCCGCGTCGGCGGCGGCGTCGGAGCCCGCAATCGGCGTCTGTATTCCGCCGGCGCCGGTCCCGATTCCGGAGAGCCGGTCGCGCAGCTCGAGCACGAGCCGGCGAGCCGACTTGGCCCCGATCCCCGGCACCCGCGTCAGCACGGACTCGTTCTCGGCCTGGACGGCCCGGACCAGCTCGTCGACCGGGATCTCGCCTAGGACCTTCAAAGCGAGGGCCGGCCCGATCTTGTTGACCCCGAGCAGCACGCGGAAGACCTCGAGGTCGCGCGGGTCGAGGAAGCCGTACAGGGTCCAGGCGTCCTCGCGCACGGCGAGGTGGGTGTGGATCCGGACCTGTCCCTCGACGCCCCGCAGGGCCTGGACCGTCGGGTACGTGACAAAGACCCGGTAGCCGACGCCGCCCACGTCGATCACGGCCGACCGCTCGTCGACCGTGTCGATCTTTCCCTCGAGATATGCGAACATCTGGGGCTCCTCTTTATATATTGGGCGCGACCGGGCGTTAAGAGCTCCGTCCCGGCAACGCGCCGCAACGCGGGATCGGCGCCCTCACCGCGTCCGGGCTGGCGGCGGACCGCGCAGGCGAGCGAGCCGGTCGCATCGCCGGGGGCGCGGTTTACGAAGCCACCTGTTTTGCCTGGAACCGGTTCCGGATCTTGTCGGAGAAGTATTGCCCGATCGGGTCCGAACGGATGAGTTCCGCGTGGACTTTCGAAGGCACCCCCGAATACTGGTATACAATCCCCGATTGAAACTCGATCTCCAGGGTTTTCGTGGCGCCGTCATATCCCACGGAGCGCAGAATACGGGACTTGACGGACTGTCGTTCCAATCGTATTCACCACTCTCATTCACGTGCGCCGAATGGTTAATGGTTCTCAATCGACGGTTCGATCTTCGAACGACTTCGCGACTCTCTTCCGCAGGGGGGGCCGAAGCCTCCCGCGCAGACCGGACACGTAGAATTCGATTGAAGCATGTGGAATTTTCATCGCTCCGGTGCGAAGTCCTCGCCTGCATCCGGGTTTTTGGAAACTGCGTCGGTGCAAAGAGATCAAAACCCGGTGCGGCGATGGCGGGGCCGGCAGAGTTCCCGGGCAAAGGACTTCTCTGCCTCAACAGAGAGGTGACCTGCGTCGACACCCGGGCCGGCAGCGCATCGGGAACGCGGGGGAATTCCAAACCGATGCGACAGGGAAAAACCGTTGTGCAATCGATGGTGATGCGGGCAGCATTCGTTTCATGGGACGGGCGGCCGGAGCTGGAGGTTTTACCCCTACTCTTCCGCTCGCGTCTGCCGAAACGGCCTCATCCAGTGAAAGGTATCACAGTCTTTTTCGGGTTCTGACCGGCATATACACCGTATGCGATTTTTGAAGCTGATACTATTCCTCATCGTGATACTTGCGGTGAGCGTTTCCGGATGCACGGCGCCATCTCCGGCCCCGGTACGCAATACCACGGAAACGCCGGGATCGACGATATCCGCCGGGTCCGGGAGCTGGACATTTGCCGTGTTCGGCGACTCCCCCGACAGCGCGGTCAACACGACGACCGGCGTCAGCCCGAACCTCAGCCCGATCGCGAAGGCGATCGCAGAAGAGAAGCCGGATATTGCCCTGTATATCGGCGACCTGGTCAACGGGTGGAGCCTGTCCGATGCGTCCCCGATGAGGGGCAATTACACGGGCCAGTTCCGGAACTGGGAGCGGGAGGTCTCTCCCATCCACGATTATACGACGGGCACCGGTATCCCGCTCTACGTCATCCGGGGAAACCACGAGGACGGCCTTGACAGGACCGATTCGGCCCTCCTCGATGCCTACCTGGCCACCGTCGCATCCGGCATGCCGGCCAACGGCCCGCCGGGGGAGGAGAAGCTGACGTACTCCTTCACCCACAGGGGCGCGAAATTCATCCTCAACGACGATTACATTGCACACAACGGCAAGAAGGAGACCGTGAACCAGAGCTGGGTCGACGGGCAGCTCGCGCAGGACACCCGGCCGTTCATGTTCGTCCTCGGTCATTCCCCCGCGTACCTCGTGGACAACGATACGGAGGACATCCCCTATAGCCTCCCGACCCATCCGACTGAGCGCGACGCGTTCTGGAAGAGCATGGTGATGAACAACGTCTCCGCCTACTTCTGCGGTCATGCCCACCTGTATGTCCGGGGCGATTCCCAGGGCCTCCCGCAGATCGTCGTCGGAAACGGCGGGGCACCCATGCAGGGGTTCGATCCTGCGTCCTCTGATCCCCTGTTATCGCTGAAATACCCGCTGAAGCCCATCACTCAGAGCGATCAGAAAGTCGGCTACCTCGTCGTTACGGTCCATGAAGACAGCGGGACATTCGACGGGGTAGAGAAAGTATACAACCCGGTGACCCATGCATGGGAAGTCGGGGACACCTTCACCATAAAAACCCGGTAAACCGGCCGGGGGGCCGGTCTCCTCCCCCCCCCTCGTACGGAGGTCCAGGCCTCCCGGGACTCATTTTTCTGCTGGAGACTCCCGCTCGGGGAGGGGGCCGGAACCTAAAAAACTGCCGTGTCCAGAGCCGTCGACTGTTTTTCTGAAATCGTACACGAGCGTCCTTCCGTCGGGAGAGGGCTTCGGACAGGCTCCGCTTATACAGTACTCTGACCGGCGCTGGTGTCAGGGCGATTGACAGCGGGCCGGGGGGATCGGGAGGAAGACGGAAGGGAAATGGCAGATGCATAAGTTAAATGTCCTGTGGCGCAATATTGACAAAAAGTTCTCCTGCAGAGTATCGGATGCCGGGGGTTCCTGACAATCGGTCATTCAGCAGAACCCCGGCTTTTGCCGGATAGCAAAAGGGGTCCAAGTGTATGCACGTCTATAAACTGAGTTCTATTCTGGTAATCTGCCTGGTCCTGATCGGGCTCTCTCTCCTGGCAGGATGTACCCAGGTGGGATCGGGGCCAGGTGTCGCGAACGTATCCGCCACTGCGAATACATCGGGCATCGTGAAGACCGACGCCGGAAATGTTTCAGGATTGACGCAGGACGGGCTCCGGGTCTACCTCGGCATCCCGTTCGCGGCACCTCCGACCGGAGACCTGCGATGGAGACCGCCCGCACCCGTACAGCCCTGGGACGGCGTGAAGGAAGCGAAAGCGTTTTCATTGGAACCCCCCCAACCGGCCGCTGCAAGTCCCGGCGCTCCCGTGAATATGAGCGAGGACTGCCTGTACCTCAACCTCTGGACCCCTGCGCAGAATGCCAGCGAAAAACTGCCGGTCATGGTCTTCTTCTATGGCGGGGCATTCGGGAAGGTAGCCCCGTTCGAAACCATCGCGCTCTATAACGGAAGCACCCTTGCTCAAAAAGGGGTTATCGTCGTCACGGCCAACTACCGGCTCGGCGCTCTCGGGTTCCTCGCCCATCCCCAGCTGGCGAACGAATCCCCGCACAACAGCTCGGGCAATTACGGGCTTCTCGACCAGCAGGCAGCCATGCAGTGGGTCCAGCGGAACATCGGGGCGTTCGGCGGCGACCCGTCCCGAGTGACCATCTTCGGGCAGTCGGCGGGAGGAGAGAGCGTCCTCATCCATCTCGTCAGCCCCGAGAGCAGGGGGCTCTACCAGCAGGCGATCGTCGAGAGCGGTCCCTTCTGGGCGAACGGCCCTACTATCGACAACGTCCACTCGAAAGCCGATGCCGAACAGTTCGGGGTGGCGTATGCACAGAGCCTCGGGTATTCAGGGCCGGATGCGATTGCGCAGATGCGACGTTTGAGTCCCCAGGCCCTGATCAATGCGACACCGTGGCCGTCATCCTCGTGGGAGCTCACGCATACCCTCCATTTCGAGCCGACGATCGACGGGTGGGTGCTCCCCGACTCCGTGGACGCCCTGTTCGGCCTCCACCGTGAGAACCCGGTCCCCCTGATGATCGGGACGAACGCCGACGACGGGACCACGCTCTCCGCGAATGCGAACATGACTGTTCCTGAGTACGTGACACTCATTCGGGACTATTTCGGGAAGGATGCCGATGCGGTCCTCGCACAGTATCCTGCCAACTCGACCCAGGAGGTCCAGCTCAGCCTGGCCCGGATCATGACCGACTACGACTTTGCCGACGCGGCGAAGTTTGCAGCGGGATCGATGTCGGACCTGCACCGGAACACGTACCTGTACCGGTACTCCTATATCCTCCCCGGGCAGCCCGACGGGGCATTCCATGGAAGCGAGACCTTCTTGCTGTTCGGATTGGCCGGCGCGGTGAAAGCGGACCCGGTGGTCGCCGGGAATATCGTGGACCTCTGGACCCGGTTCGCGAAGACGGGCGACCCAAACGGCGGGATGAACGTGACCTGGCCGAAGTACACCCGGGAACAGGGCCAGTACCTCGACATCAATGTGACCCCAACGGTGATGAGCGGTTGATGACAGCGTTATTCCCTTACGATCCGTAACAGGGATAATGTGATGAACAGGACACAGTGTGTAATCCTGACAGTTGCCCTCACCCTCTGCCTCCTGGCCACGGCAGGGTGTACGAGCGCTCCCGGGACCAGTCAGCCCGCAACCCCGACCAGTACGACAGTCACATCCGTCTCGACGGTCCCGCAATATCCGGCTGTATCGTTCAACGCAACGCCCGTCAGGTATGCGGAGGCCGGCGGGGTCCGGCTGGGGTACCGTGAATTCGGATCCGGCGAACCTCTCCTGATGATCCCCGGATTCGGCGCTACCATGGATACGGCGTGGAATGAGACCTTCATCGGCATCCTCGCCGCGAAATACCATGTCTATACCTACGACAACCGCGGTATGGGATACAGCAGTGACGATAACGCGACACCAGCGATTGCCCGGTACGCCGACGATGCCGCGGCGCTGATGACCGCACTCGGGTATGACAGCATGCATGTATACGGGGTCTCCATGGGATCCACGATCTCCCAGCAGCTGGTCATCGATCACCCCGAGCGCGTGCGAAAACTGGTCCTGGACTCCGTGACGTACAGCATACGGCTCCCCGAGACCAGGGTACTGTTCAATACCATCGAATCGGTTGCCCGCAACACCACCTTTCCCGAAGGTGTCAGGAAAGAGGCACAGGCAAACCTTGCGTGGAACGGGTCCTATGACGGACTTTCCGGCATCCAGAAGGACGTCATGCTCGTTGTGGGCACGGCCGACGTCCTGACTCCCGATGCGGTTGCGGTCCAGATGGCGGGGCAGATCAACGGCTCGTGGCTCGTGCGGTTCAAGGGTCTCCCGCATGTCGGGTCGCACTACGCACCCGATGAGTACGGAAAGAACGCACTCATGTTCCTCGGCACGGACGAGTCGCCGTTGAACAATTAATTCTCTTTTTCGGTCTATGCCGGTCTTTTTCCGGGTGGAGCTTCTTTTCAGGTCCAGGTCGGTCCATACCCTGTGAGACTACAGTATAGGACCGCATTAATACCTGTGATTCATTTATCGTTTGAAAATTAGCACCAGTGATACTATGTCGAAGGGATCCCTGTTGATGGGTCTGGGCCTGGTACTACTATTCAGTACGCTCCTTGCCGGGTGTGCGAATACCCCCGCCGCATCCAATACTACCTCCTCAACCCCGGCTATCGTCAACGTGACCACAGCAGTCGCTCAGACCACGGTGACGGTAGTCCCGAGCGTGTCGGTACTACCAGGCTTTACCCTCGCTCCCGGCAATCTCACCCCCAGGGCTTCGCCGATAGCGGAGAACAGAACGCCGAGTGCATCCGGCACCGACACTGTCTCCGCGACAACCACGATCAAAGCCAGCGCAACACCGACCGACTACATGGAACAGGACTCGGACTACGTCGGTTATCCTACACTGGCCCCGGGGACCGGAACTGTCACCCCCGGCCCGGTCGTCACGACCCCCACCATCTCCCCCTCCGGAGCCAGTTATCCCATCGATTCCAGGGTGTTTACAACCCATGAGCGGGTCGTTCTTCCTGTCTCCGTGCCTTCAACTTCACCGACACTCCTTCCGTACGATGTGTCCAATTATTCGCGGTACGGGTATGGCGTCTGGCGGTTCGGCGACGGGCTCGGTTATCAAAAAATGACCCTCGGATCGCCTGCATACAACAATACATCGGTGACACATACTGCACGACTTTTGAATTTCTTCGACATAACCGATATCCACATCTCCGACAAAGAGACCCCCACCCAGGGGATCTTCTTCGGGTACAGAGGTGGCGAATCCTCGGGATATTCGCCGGTCATGCTCTCGACGACCCAGGTCCTCGACGCCGCCGTCCAGACGATCAATGCGCTTCACACCAGCGTCCCGTTCGATTTCGGAATCTCACTGGGCGATGCGGCCAACAACGAACAATACAACGAGATCAGATGGTACATCGACGTCCTCGACGGCCGGACGATCAATCCCGACTCGGGCGCGAAGGACGACCCGGTCCCGGGTCCCCTCAATGATTACCAGGACGTGTACAAAGCGGCAGGACTGAATGCGACGATCCCGTGGTATCAGGCCCTCGGAAATCACGATCATAACTGGTTGGGGACGAACCCCCCGGACGATTACCTGAAAGCGAACTATACCGGAGAATATATCCTCAACATGGGAGATATTTTCAGGAATCCTCTCGGTATTAAAAGCCGTGGGTTCTATATGGGCTCAATCGACGGTCGGACCGTGAATGGGGACATTATCGGTGTGGGAAATGTGACCGGTTTCTCCACCCCTCCGAAAGTACTCGCTGCCGATCCGAACCGCCGTGCCCTTTCGGTAGAGGACTGGATGGGCGAATTCTTCAATACCTCTTCAACCCCGAAGGGACACGGGTTCGATCAGTCCGATGCGCGAGCGGGGTTCGCCTGTTATTCGTTCGAACCGAAATCGGGTATTCCGATCAAGGTGATCGTGCTAGACGATACCCAGAAAGCCACCGATGCCAATGTCGGCGGTTATGGGCACGGCACTCTTGACAACGAGCGGTATGCATGGCTCGTCGGCGAACTCGACAAGGGTCAGGCCGAAGGA
>JADGNL010000188.1 GCA_017883495.1 Methanomicrobiales archaeon
GAGGCCGGCCTCGCGGCCCTCCCGATCGAGGGGATCGTGACCGGCGCCGTCGGCTCGGTGTACCAGCGCGATAGGCTGGCCGTCATCGCGGACCGGCTCGGGCTCGCACTCGTCTCCCCGCTCTGGGGGATGGACCCCGAGACCCTCCTCCGCGAGGTGGCCGCGCGCATGGACGCGATCATCGTGGTGACCGCGGCCGACGGTCTGGACGAGTCGTTCCTCGGCGCGCACTTCGACGACGCCCTGATCGCGCGGCTCAAGCGGGTCGCGGCCTCGCGCCACATCCACCTCGCGGGAGAGGGCGGCGAGTACGAGTCGCTCACCCTCGACGCCCCCTTCTACAGCCGGCCCGTGACGTACGCGTCGGGCGAGGTCCGGGTCAGCCCCGGGCGGAGCGAGCTGGTCCTGCGGGGCTTTGCCTGATGGACGATTCGGCCGACGTGCGACTCGCCAACCTCTCGCGGTTCGTCTTCTCGGCCCCGTCCTGGCGCCGCTCGCTGGTGATCGCCATCGTGCTCGGATTCGCGGTCGACATCGGGTCGTACTCGGTCGGCGGCTCGATCCGGTTCTTCGGGACCCTGGCGTTCACCCTCCCCACGCTCGTCGCCTTCGTCCTGACCAAACCCCTGGTCGAGCTCTCGGACCGCCCCCTGACCTGGAACCGCTCGGCCCTGCTCGCGGCCGCGTCCACGATCTTCATGGTCCTGATCACCATGCCGGCCGTGCTCCCCGCGCGGAGCTGGGTGCCGCTCGTGTACGCCAGCGCGATCGGCTTCGCCTTCGGCCTGCGCCTGCTCGTCCTGGTCGCGGTCTCGGACTACCGCGTGCTCCACATGGTCGGGCCGGCCGCGACCCAGGCCGTCGCGGGGGTCGCGGTCGGGACCTGGCTCTTCGGGGGCTCGTTCCTTCCCCTCGCGGTCCTGCTGATGGGGGTCTTCCTGCTCGGCTTCACGATCCTGATCTGGCTGATCGAGCGGCCGCTCCACCGGGCCTTCGGGATCCACGGGCTCTCGTTCCTGAACGCGTTCATCGCGCACCTGACGGACGGCTCGCGCGCGATGGAGGAGTTCTTCCGCGAGATCGGCGAGTCCGTGACCGTGCCGCAGACGAGCTTCTTCTTCCGCCGCGAGGGCCGGCCGGACCTGGTCGTCACCATCCCGAACGTCCACCCCGGGCCGATGGGCGAGATCGGGGGCGGCAACATCCCCGTCCGGTTCGCGGCCGAGTTCGAGGAGTCGGTGATGGTCCCGCACGGGTGCGCGACCCACGACTTCAACCTGGTCAGCGAGGACGAGATTCGGAAGCTGGTCGAGGGGATCCGGGCGACGAAGCCCAATCTCCGGTTCGACGACGGCGCGTCGCCGGCCGTGCGCCGGACCTCGGGCTCGGTCCGCCTCCTCTGCCAGCGCTTCGGCGATGCCCTCCTCGTGGTCTCGACGCGGGCGCCGCGCACGACCGAGGACCTGGACTTCTCGTTCGCCCCGACCTTCGACGCCGAGGGGCGGCGGCGGTTCTCGGCCCTCGGGTTCGTGGACGCCCACAACTGCATGGCCGAGATCTCGGGCCCTGTCTTCCCCGGTACGCCGGTCGGCTCCGAGTACCTCCGCGGGGTCCGCGAGGCCGTGGACGCGATGGCGAACGAGCCCTGCGGCCCGTTCGCGGCCGGGTACGGGCGCAAGCCGGTGCCGTTCTCGCGGGTGCAGGGCTTCGGCGACCTCGGCGTACAGGTGCTCGTGGTCGAGACCGGCGGCCAGAAAACCGCGTACGTCCTGCTCGACGGGAACAACATGGTCGAAGGGGCCCGCGACGCTCTCGTCGCCCGGTGCCTCGAGCTGGTCGACGAGGCCGAGGTCATGACCACCGACTCGCACGTCGTGAACACGATCACGGGCAGGAACCCGATCGGGATGGCCGTTCCCGTGGAGGAGCTCGCCCCCGTCCTCGAACGCACGCTCCGGGCCGCGCTCGCCGACCTCGCGCCGGCCACGGTGGCGTCCTCGACCGCGTGGTGCGAGGGGGTCGTGGTCTTCGGCTCGACCCGGATCACGCAGCTCGCGGCCACGGTCAACGCGATGCTCGTCTATGTGGCCCCGCTCTCGCTTGCGATCCTCCTGCTCGCGTTCATCCTCTCGGTCGTGACGTACCTCGTCCTGCTCTGATTACTCAGGGAGCGCGTGCATTCACCGGCCACATGGAGAATCCCACCTCCTTTCGACGGGAGCGGCGGACGATCGCGATCAGGTCGAACAAGGGAGACGATCCATTTTTCCCGGAGGAGGACGGGATTATTAGCGCGATTACCGCATTCCGTCCGACGGAAGGGACGGACGACAGATCGGGATTCAGAGCACGGTCACAGGACGTTTTTCAGGAACGGTATTCTGCGGAAGACGAAATGCGTCGCCGCGAAGCATAACGGAACGCAGATAACGCAGAGCGCGAGCCATTTTACGACCGGGTACAGCGCGACCGAACTGAACAGCAGGGCGACGGCGACGAGGATCGGCGGATGAAACATGTAGACGGCGAACGAGTTGTCCGAGAGTTTTTTGACCAGGCTGCTCTGGCGATTGAACTTCTCCCTGAAGACGGCGACGAGGCCGATGCTCATGGCAACCGCCACGAAGGACTCCCAGAGCGAATACGCCGCGCTCTGCCAGGTCAGCCCTCCGTTGAGAGCGGCCGTGGTTCCGCTCGCGGTGGCGACTATCACCAGCGCCAGCCAGGCGAGGAAGCCCAGGACGATGCCGCCGACGAGACACCTTCTCCCGGTTCGATAGCCGATCCGGGCGAAGAGGTCGTTTCTGTACGCGACGATGCCCACGAGGAAGAGGGCGATGTACGAGGCGAAGAAGCAGAGCTGCATGTTCAGGATGCTGGTCCCGATCGGCTGGACGATCCTGATCAGAAAGGCGGAGCCGGCGATGATCAGGATCAGGAGGACGGCCTTTCCCGGCGTCGGCTCGAGCCGCTTTCTCCCGGCGGGAGGAGGCCTCCGGACGAGCAGGCGCGTCAGTGCGTACAGCAGCGAGAAGACGAAGAGCGCCACCGCGAACCACATCACCCCGGTGCCCGAGAGGAAGTCGATGATGTTGAAGCCGCCTCCTCCCCTGTTCCCGAGTTCCACGTAGTCGATGAACGGCGAGATCGCCACCATGTAGATCAGCGTGGGGATAATCAACCGCCTGAACCGCTCGCCGACGAACCGGCCGAAGCCCTTCCGATCATAGCTTCCCGCGACGAAATAGCCGGTGATCAGGAACAGGAGCCCCAGGAAATACCCCTGCTGAAACGACAGGTAGAAAGCGAACCAGATAGTGGACAGCACGTCCAGGGGTGCACCCTCGATGTAGTACCAGCTGCCGAAGCCGCTGTACGTCACGGCCAGGTGGTGCATGACGACGAACGAGATGACCATCAGTCTCAGGTTGTCGATGTACAGGAGCCGTTCCCGTGTACTCCCCGTCGCGCAGCCACCCGAGACATCTACCAACCGACGACCTCCTTCTCATCGATACAGGAGCCCGACCGGCCGATTGTGGTCGGATGACAAGATCTCCGGATAGCGTTCTCAGCATCGATCACCGCGCACCACCCGTTACGATCTGCCAAATGGGGGTTTCCGAAATGGTAAAGCTTCCCCTCCTGCTCCTCGTCCCGTGCAGCCCGGCCTCCGACGGATCGATTCGCTCCCGGGATCGACGAGGACGACGGCAATATCCGGACTGCTTCGATTCCGGAATCGGTTCGCCCTTCCGAACCCGAACAACGGTATCCTGCGCGCCATCTATCGACGGATCGAGGAGATAGGAGAATACGATCGGGGTCCGGGGGGAACCGGATGATCGGCTCGACGCCGGATCGACCGGGATTCTCCCCTGCATGTATCCGGACCCGGCCGACCGAGACGGATGTACGATCCGCCGGTGCAAGGGGTGCGGGGCCATGTTTCCTTCGACCTGGTCGTTGCTGCCTGTCGTCTCATTCTCCGGAGGGTTCCGGAGAGCATCCCCGTACGAGCCGGGGCGAGACGGGAGCAAGTTTATGTATCGGGTGCATCAAGAGGCGGTCGGAATTCGGATAGGTGCAGGGATGAATGCAAAGAATGTTGTCCTGGTGCACGGGGCGTGGGCGGACGGCTCGTGCTGGAGCGACGTGATACGACAGCTTCAGGAGAAAGGCTACAACGTGACCGCGCCGCAGTTTCCCCATACCAGCCTGGCGGACAACCTCGCCCGCCTCCGGCAGGTGCTGGCCGTCCAGACGGGGCCGACCATCGTCGCCGGCCACTCCTACGGCGGCCAGGTCATCACCGCGCTGGGGAATGACGCGCCGAACGTCGTCGGCCTGGTGTACATCGCGGCGTTCGGACTGGACGAGGGGGAGTCGCTCGGGGCGCTCCTCGCGCAGGGCCCCCCGACGCCGGCCCTGGCGCACCTGCGCGTCGATGCGCAGGGCTTCGCCTGGATCCCCCGGGAGGACTTCGTGAAGTTCTTCGCGGCCGATGTCGACCCGGTGAAAGCCAACGTCATGTACGCGGTGCAGCAGCCCCTGGCGATGAGCACCATCGGGGACGTGATGGGGGCGCCCGCATGGAAGACGCTTCCCTCGTGGTTCATGGTCGCCACGAACGACCAGGCGATCCCGCCCGACGTCGAACGCCTCTTCGCCCGGCGGATGAAGGCGACCGTCGAGGAGATCGAGTCCAGCCACGTCGCCATGGTCTCCCATCCGGACGCCGTTGCCGACCTCATCGTCAGGGCGGCGGGGCCAGCCGCACGACAGGAGCTCCAGGGAATTCCGCGATCGGGGTAAATTCGAAGAATCGGGATCAGGGTGGAGGAGAAACCTCCCCTATCAACCTCTCGCAATTCTCCGCACCCGAGGTACGCTTCCTATCCTCCTATCCCCGCGCGGCGGTCAGGGCCGCACCGTCGATCCCCGTCAGGTCGTTTCTGAACGCATTGTGAACGGCGCGGACTGTGTCGACCGGCCGGACCATAAAGACTCAATCGGCCATCCCGGCACAAAATAGTATCCGCAAGGAACGCATTCGGCCGCCCGCGGGGGACGGTGAAGGTCTCGCCCGCCAGGTTGCAGAGGGAGGCCATCGGAATTTTCAGGAGAAACATTTATCACCACCGCCCCGTTTCCGGAGCGATTGAAATAAAAAATATTAATATGAGCGGGGAACCATGGAGATATGAATCGCCGTAGAATACGTTCGGAATGACAAACGAAGATGCTCTCGGAGATAATCGCAGATGAGATTGATATCGTCGGTCCCCTGGCACAGGTAGCTCTCGGGATCGGTGCCGGTATCATCGGCGGGATCGTCGGGTTCCATTATCAGCGTCGGCACGACCGAATGGCCGCAACGGCGGAGGCGCGCCGGCACTACCGGGCCAGGCTCACCGGCCGGATGGATGATATCGTCACGTTCTGGAACGCGGAGAACGCTTCGGGGCTGTCGTTCGAACCGGTGCAGAAGAAGTTCGAAGTCTTCGACCGACGGATCTCCAAGGATCTCTCCAGCCCGCCTGTTCCGCTCCGGCCGGCGATCAGGGCCGAGTTCCAGGGCCTGATCGCGGCCATGAACCGGGTCCGCGAGCTTGATCCGGCCACGGGGGACGCCGACAGTCTCCGGGACGAGAGCGAGACGGTGGTCGAGACGGCCGAACGGATCAGGTCCCTGAAGGTCGAGTGGTTCGCGGCCGAGTAACGCCCCGCCCCGGGCTCGGGACGAAGCGGGGGGATGGCGCGGCGAGGACCGATACCGCTCGGGTGTTCCTCGGATTCCGGCGGCGATACAATCCAAATCAATAACCGACGTGAGCAACTAACAAAATATCCGCGCGAAGGTGGCAGAGCTCGGCCAAACGCGACGGACTTAAGATCCGTTCCTGAAGAGGTTCGCCGGTTCGAATCCGGCCCTTCGCACTCAAATCATCAGATCGCCCACTAACCTTTGAGATTAGTTCATTCCTTTTGGTTTGGGTGATGAAAGAAGAGTATCGAGAAGAGTATGGTTGGAAGAATTGACTATTCATCGATAAAATAGTCCGAGTCGACTCGTTTGATGATATAATTGTTAAGATCTGTTACGCCAACACCATGATCAATCATGAATTGAGTCAATTGAAAGCCATCAATTAGGATGACCTTCTTCTCAATCGATTTAACGTAATCTGTTGCATTTTTCGTGAATTGGGAAGTGGTAATGAAGATCCCCTTTCGCGCTCTCCTCCCCTCAAGACTGCCCACAAAGCCCTGAATCTCTTGGCGACCGACAGTATTCTGCCATCTCTTTGCTTGGATGTAAATTACATCCAAACCTAGTTTGTCTTCCTTTATAATTCCATCAATGCCTTCGTCGTTACTTCGACCGATTGCCGCTCCTGCATCCTTTCTGGACCCCCCATAGCCCATTGCCAATAAGAGATCGACAACCATCTTTTCGAAGAATGCTGGAGAACTAGCGTATACTTGCTCTAAAAGATCATCGGCAAGTTGATCCCGAATAATCTGGTAATTTTTCTCAAGTAACTCTAACGGGGTCAATTCCGGATCTGGTCCATTGTTTATAATCTGATCTCCTTCATCAGACTCACTAAATTTTCTTCGGGTTTTGAACTCTCTGAAATCAGGGAATTGGTTCAAAAATTCGTTATCAATCCGGCTGGGGTGTTGATTCAAAACCTCCAAGCCTTTTGGAGTAATTTTTATTACGCCTCTAATGGAATTGTCAATCAGCCCTGCATTCTTCTGATACGTCTTAGCCCAACCCACGCGATTGCTAAAAACGAGATTAGTACTATTTGGTGATTGGAGTGACCTTTCGTCTTGAGTGAGCCCGAAACGATCCGATAATTGTGTGCCAACATCTCTAATTTTATGTTCCTGATTATCACCGAGCATTTCTAATAGGGGGAGCATGAGCGATTGATAATCAGGGATTGTCATTAAGGGAAAGACTCTGGTTATAGCAACAAAAAGATTCGGTTTTTATACGCATATTTTCCTGGCCCCCGTTTATGCACCGGGATAAACTTGGGGGAGAGCATTCCTCCCTGGTAGGCCCCACCGCCGCTCCACGGGCCTGACTCGATTATTCTTTGGAGTTCGCGGCCGGTTCCGGCAGGGCCAGCCCGCCGGCGCCGTATCCCGCCGAGTCCAGGACGGCCAGCCAGTCGAAGTCGGTCAGGCTCTGAGGAGTCAGCGCGAAGTGGGTCGAGTTCCTCGTGCTGCCCGAGCGAGTGGGAAGGGCCGCGATCTCCGGCGCTGGCAGCCCCCGGCCCCGGTCCGGCCGTCAGCCGCGCCTCGAGCGTACCGGGTTCGGGCACGAGATGGATCGTCCGATCGGCCCCTTCCGCCACCAGCCGCAGTGCCTCGTCCATGGCCGGCGTGGAGACGATCGGACGACTATCCGGTCTGACCTGGCACCGTCGCGGCCTGCTGTTTATGGTACAACAGACATCCTTATGACCTCCAGCGCTGAGTCTCAATTGCGGCCCCCTGATCTCTCTTTCAGAACACCCTGCATCGGACCCCGTGGGGTCGCACCCCTCCCAATCGACCGACGCAGGTCTTTTCGCTCCTTTCAGGGAACGGGATCGTTCCGGCGCCTCTCCGCCACAGGTCCAGTTCCGAACAAAATAGAAATTCTTAACACCTCCGTCGCAAGACTCTCTCTGCGGCCCGGTACTTTTTCTCGGAACCCCCGACACAGCATCCGAGGGTCGCACCCGATTCCCCTCCATCTCGACAGCCGCGATCGCCCCAGCCGGCGAGCGACGGTGCGGCCGACGCGGAAAAATAGTTCAGCGGAGCGCCGGCAGCAGCCGGTCCCTGGCGAAGGAGAGGAACTTATCCTGCTCGGGCCCGACATCGTGGATCAGAACCCGGTCGAACCCGAATCCGTGCGCCTCCCGCCGAGAGCCTTAATGATTGTCCGGCCTTGGCCCTGGATGCCTTCTCCCGGGACGTCGCGGGAGAACAGAAGAGGTGCGGGGGAGACGGCTACGGCTCGCGCCCGCCGAAGAGCCGCTCCGGAATGCCCGCGAGGCGCGCCGGCGCCGGGCCGTTCCTGCACGGGGTACCCAAACAATTAACAGGACTCTTTGCCTTAGGGGACTCGAACGATCGCAAAGGGACCTGAAAGAGTGAACCCGGCGGAGCCGGAGCGGCACGTCCCGCGAGCGATGGAGAACACCGGCCCGGTGGACAGGGCAGAGCATGGAGGAAAAAATGGCAACGCAGCAGGTAACGCAGGAGACGATCGTCCAGCACATCGAGAGGGACCACAGGAAGACCGACACCCAGATCGCGGAGCTCGAGATGCGCGTCAGGGGGCAGGGCGACGACTCGCAGGATCGGGTCTTCCTGCCGATGAAGCAGGAGCTGCTCGCACACATGGCGGCCGAGGAGAAGCTCCTCTACCCGGCCCTCGAGCGGGGGGAGACGCGGGACCTGATCACGGACGCCCGGAAGGAGCACGACAGGATCCGCAAACATCTCGAGGAGCTCGCGGCCGGCGGCACGATGGAGGAGTCGGAGTGGAGGCGCCGCCTGGAGATGATGAAGCAGGAGATCCGGCACCACGTCGCGGACGAGGAGAGCGAGATCCTCCCCGCAGCCCGGAAGATCTTCGACGAGCAGCAACTCCACGAGCTCGGGTCCAGGTTCGAGCGCATGGAGAACGAGTACACGTAAGCACTCCGCCGCGACGGGCACCGGCGACCGGCCGCCTCGGCTCGAAGGCATCGGCCACGGAAAAAGAGGAGGGGGACGCACCGCCCCGTCCGCCGCCACGACGGTACCGGGGAATGGTGGAGGGGCCGCGTCCGCCCCGACGAACTCTGCATGATCCGATGTGGGGCCGCCGCCATGGTCATGGCGGCCGACGATCAGATCCTCGACGGCAGAGGATATGAGGAGTCAGGGTCGCGGTGTGAAAGTGAACGCCGCGGCTCACGCGGCCGGGAGGGTGAAAAAGAAGGTCGAGCCCTCGCCCGCAATCGACTCGACACGGATCGTGCCGCCGTGCCGCTCGACGATCTTCTTGACGACCGCGAGCCCGATCCCGGTCCCCTCGTGCTCTTCCTTCGTGTGGAGCCGCTGGAACATCTGGAAGATCCGGTCGAAGTACTCGGGCGCGATCCCGATCCCGTTGTCCCGCACCGCGAACTCCCACATATCCTCGCGCGGGGTAGCCGAGATCCGGATCTCGAGCGGCACGTCGGGCCGACGGTACTTGATCGCATTCGAGACCAGGTTCGTCAGCATCTGCTCGAGCTGGGGCGGGTCCACCATGACGGTCGGGAGCGGCTCGACCGTGGTCCTCGCGGCGAGGTCGCCGGCGGTCTGGGCAAACGAGCGGACCACGTCGGCCGCGACCGCGTTCGCGTCGGTCGGCACCGGGGGCCTGGCCGTCGTCTCCACCCGCGAGAGCTGCAGGAGGTCGCGGATCAGTGCCTGCATCCGGATGCCGCCCTCGACGATGAACGCGATGTACTCGTCCGCATCCGTATCGAGCCGGCCCTTATACCGGCGCTCGAGGAGCTGGCTGAAGCTGATGATCGACCGCAGCGGCTCCTGGAGGTCGTGGCTCGCGACATACGCAAACGGCTGCAGCTCCTTGTTCGACCGGGCGAGCTCCTCCGCGTACCGGGCGATGCGGAGCTCGGCCTCCTTCCGATCGGTGATATCGATGTTCACCCCGAGGACGCGGACGACCTCTCCCTCCCCGTCGCGGATTCCGCGCCCGATCGCAGCGATCCAGCGGACCTCGCCCGACGGCCGGACGATCCGATGCTCCAGGTCGAACTGTTCGCCGCGGGCGAGCGCCGCCTGGCTCTCGGTCTCGACCCACTCGACGTCGCCCGGGTGCACCTGCGCCCGCCACTGGTCGTACGCGATGGCCCGACCCTCCTCGAGCCCGTAGAGCCGGAAGAACTCGGGCGTGGACGTATATACCCCCGTCCGGACATCCCAGTCCCAGACTGCGACGTTCGCGCTCTCCTGCGCGAGCCGCAGCCGTTCCTCGCTCTCCCGGAGGGCCTCCCCGGCCCGCTTCCGCTCGGTAACGTCCTCGGTGATGACGAGGAGCGCGTCACGCCCGAACGGCAGGAAGGTGATGGCCCGCCATTCCCGGCCGCCCGGGCCGGCCACCTCGACCTCGCGCGAGACCGGCGTGCCGGCCATGACCGCCTCCAGGCCCTCCCTGACGAGCGCCCCCTCCTCGGCCACAGGGCCCCCGAGCTCGCGCCACGATCGCCCGACCAGCGCCTCCCCCGGCTCTCCGCGCTCGGCGGCGAACTGCTCGTTCGACCAGACGAGCCGTTCGTCCCGGTTCCACAGGGAGACCCGGTACGGGAGGGCGCCGAGGATCGCGTCGAGAAGCGCGCGCTGCCGCTCGAGCTCGTCACCCTGCCGCCGGTGCTCCTCCTCCTGCGCCCGGAGCACCTCGGCCCTGACCTCGGATTCGCAGCGGAGAACCGCCTGTTCGGCGCTCGCCGCCTCGATGGCGGAGACGTCCTGCCAGACGGTGAGCGCGCCGACGATCGCATCGCCGTCCCTGAGCGGAGACGCAGTGGCCAGCACGTGAACGGTCCGGCCGTCCGAGGTCGTGATCGAGAGCGGGACGTCGATCGCCTCCTCGCCGGCCAGCGCGCGGGACGGGGGGAGCTCGTCCGGTGTGAACAGCGTCCCGTCCCGGTGGCGATCGCCGAAGATCGCGATGATGTCGGCGGCAGTGCAGCCCGTGAGCGTCCGGCCCGCGAGCGCCTCGGCCAGGTCGTTTGCCTTCGCGATCCGACCGTCGGGGCCGTAGAGGAACGCGGGCTGCCGGATCGCGGCGAGAGAGAGCGGGGGGGCGGACATAAGGCGGCTCTAGCACGATGGCTTGTCGACTACATTATCATTGAAGGATAAAATCTTTGGTATTTTTCGGTGTGACCGATACCACGTCAATCCGAACACGATACGCGCTTCGTTCGGCTCGCACGGGCACGTCCCCTGTCAGCGCCCAACCGACCTCTCGTCTCCGCCCGGCCGCACGGCCTTGCCCGGCCGCTGCGGATCGTACTCCGCCGTGTCCCCGGCCATGTTCACGCCGTTCACGAACGGCCCCCGGACCTCGAGGCCGACGTAGCCGGACCCGCCGGGGTCCGCGACGGTCGCTCCCGGTGCGTCGGCAATGATGCGGCACGGCTCGTTCTCCGCTACGAGCCGGGGTGAGGCGCGGGCCGGGGTTCGGATCGAACGTCCGGGCCGTGAGCACGCGTCGTAGAAGTTCCAGCCGATGGCCCTCGCGAGCAGCGCCGCGTCGGCCTTTCCGTCGCAGACGAGGTCGGCCCGGTGACGTTCGGCCGCCGGCTCGTCCCGGGCCGCGATTCATCAACGTCACCCCAGGGCCCCGCGGCGTGGTGGCCAAATCGTTATATGCTGCGCAACTGACAGGGAACCGAGGCGCATCACGGCGGAATGTGATTTCTGCGGAACCAGGGTCGCGTACCCGTTCCACTGTCGATATTGCGGGGGCGATTTCTGTCCCGATCACCGATTGCCCTCGGCCCACACCTGTATCGGAGAGGCCATCTGGCAGAATACGCCCGCGCCGCACTCGGTCGACTTCACGCGCCTGCGGGACGGCCGGATAAGAGCGGGCCATGGGAAGGAACGGAGCGGGACGTACACTCCTGCTCGACGGGACAGATCGGCACCCGGCCGTCGCGGGGGGAAGGCGCTCCCGTCGCGGATCGGGTCCGTCGACGCGAGGCTGATCGTGGCGGCCGTTCTGATAATCATCGCAATAGTCGTGCTCCTGTTCATTCTTCGGTGAGCTCTCGCCCCCGGAGGAGATGCACGTACCCGGGAGAGGCGGACAGCTGCCCGTGCGCGATGCCCGGCCGCGTTTTCACAGATCTCGGCGGCTCCGGCCGAATCCAGTACCTGGAAAAAGGGGGGAGATATGTTCGGGTCGTCGGCCGGCCCGCTGCACCGACGGTCGCCGGAACGTCGAAAAGTGCTACCGGTTGGAATTGGCGTCCGGTTCCGGCAGCGGCGGCCCGCCGCGGTCGTATCCGGTCGAGTCGAGGACGGCGAGCCAGTCGAAGTCGGCGAGGCTCCGGGCGTCCAACGGGAAGTAGGTCGGGTTCCTCGTGCTGCCCGAGCGGGTCGGGAGCGATGCGATTTCCGCGGCCGGGAGGCCGCCGGACCGGTGCGTCGGGACGAACCGCGCCGGCCCCGGCGCGGCCGTCAGCCGGGCCTCGAGCGTGCCGGGCTCGGGCCGGCCGATGCCGTTGGCGTCGGAGACGCCCACTGCCGAACCGATGACCGCGTAGCCAGGGCCGTAGATCGCGTCGAGCTGCGCCCCCGCCGTCCACCAGGCGAGAGCATGGGGGCCCAGCTGCCACTCCGCCCGGCCGCGCCGGAGGTGGCTGTTGTGCGCGAAGGCCAGCACCTTTCCCCGGCCCCCCTCGGCGGAGACGATGTACGCCAGGTTGTCCGCCATCATCGCGTCGCGCATGCCGAGGCCCCGGACGATCCGTTCGGCCGCGCCCCCCGTTGCCAGCGCGGCGTGATAGGTCAGCAGCTGCCGCGCGGCCGCGGCATAGTGCGCGGCCTCGAGGTAGCGGTCCTCGCCGCCCTTCGCCGCCAGCTCGGGGCGGCGCACGCGCAGGTCCGCGATGAGGTCCTCCGTCGCGATCCGGAGCGCGGCCGCGCCCGGCGACAGGCCCACCGACTGCGCCGGGTCCATCATCGCGGCGGGGTTCTCCCAGTCGGCGTCCCGGCCGAGGAGCGGGTCGATGCGGTCGCGATACGTCCGGGCGCCCGGGCCGTCGATCGACGCGAGATACTCGAGGACGAACTCCAGGAGCCGGCGCGGGCTGTCGGTGTGTGTCATCTCGGTCGGGCTGTCGAAGCCGTAGAATTGGAGTTTGACGTCGTGGGACGGGTCGGCGTTGTACTCCCGCATCCATTCCACGAGTTCCCGGTTCGCCTCGAACCGGCCGAAACCGTGGCTGAACCCGGCCTCCTCCACCTCCCCGTACGTCCCCGGGCCGCGGCCGGCCACGTACTCGTTCACGGCGCGCCCGCGGGGAAAGCTGCTCTCGATGGCGATGGCGCTGAACCCATGCGCCTCCACCAGCCGCCGGAAGAGCCGGTTGCGGAGGAGGAGAATGTCGCTGCCGCCGTGGAGCGCCTCGCCGAGGCCGAGCAGCCTCACCGGGCCGTCGAGCGAGGCCACGACCCTGTCGACGGTCGCGTCGAAGGTCTCGGCCGAATCGAGGGAGAACGGGATCGCCTCGCTCCCTATCCAGTCGTCGAGCGTGGCGTATTCGTGGTCGGGACGAACCCGGGGCGGCGGATGTCCGGTCATTCTCGATCTCCTGCGATCAGACC
>JADGNL010000189.1 GCA_017883495.1 Methanomicrobiales archaeon
GCCCGAACACCGGCGGCTCGCAGTTCTTCATCAACCTCGTGGACAACAACTACCTCGACATCAAGCACCCGGCCTTCGGACGGGTCGTGAAGGGGATGGACGTGGTCGACGCGATCGGGAAGGTCCCGGTCGACGCGAACGATCGGCCGGTCACGCCGGTCGTGATCACCTCGGCCACAATGGTCTGAGACCCCCTCTTTTTCACCGCCCGCCGCCACCGCCGCGCGCGGGAAATGACGGGAATCTTTATCTCGTCCTTCGGCAACAGATCCAGAGAACGAGGCACAGATTATGGGCAAACCGGTACTGATCGACTTCTACGCTGAGTGGTGCGGGCCCTGCAAGATGCAGACCCCGATCATCGAGAAGCTGAAGGAGCGCATGGGCGACAAGATCGAGGTCCGCAAGCTCGACGTCGACCAGCACATGAAGGAAGCGACCGACTACCGGATCAGCGTGGTCCCGACCCTCGTGATCGAGCAGGACGGCAAGGTCGTCCGACGACTCGAGGGCGTGACCGGCGCGGCAGAGCTCGAGCAGATCCTGGCGCCGCTGGTGGCCGAGTGAGGATCGGCATCGTCGGCGGGACCGGCGACATCGGCGAGGGGATGGCCATGCGCCTCTCCCAGACGCACGATGTCCGGCTCGGCTCGCGCGACGTCACGAAGGCCGGCGAGGCGAGCCGGGAATGCCACCTCCAGGTCGAGGGGCGGGGGCTGCCCTGCGCCATCGACGGCAGCTCGAACCAGGAGGCGGCCGATTTCGGCGAGATGGTGATCCTGGCCATCCCGTTCAAACATCTCGTCGGGACCCTCGAATCGGTCTCCGGCCTCGAGGGAAAAGTCGTGGTCTCGCCGGTCAACCCGATGGAGCGGCGCGAGTTCTTCACGTACGTCCCGCCGGAGGAGGGCTCGGCCGCCCAGCTCGTGCAGCGGCTCCTGCCCGACTCGAAGGTCGTGGCCGCGTTCAACGTGATCGCGGCGAACCGCTGGAAGGCGCTCGACGAGCCGCTCGACTACGCGGTCCCCGTCTGCGGCGACGATCCGGAAGCCAAGCGGACGGTCCTGGACCTGGTCGCTGAGGTGCCCCGGCTGCAGGGGTACGACGCGGGCCCGCTCGGAACGGCCTGCATGGTCGAGTGCATCACCCCCCTCCTCCTGAACGTGGCCCGGTACAACAAGATGCGGGATGTCGGGATCCTGTTCCGCTAGGGACGGGGTTTCGGCGCTGGTCGAAGCGCTCGACGAACGTTTCGGCCCCATCCCCTGGTGGCGTGCGCCGCCGGAGGAGGTGATGATCGGCGCGGTCCTGGTACAGCAGACGCGCTGGGAGAACGCGGAGCGCGCGCTCGACGGGCTCCGCGAAGCCGGGCTCCTCTCGCTCGAGGCGATCGACCGGGCCCCGGCCGACGCCGTCGAGGAGGCCGTCCGCTGCGCGGGCTTCTTCCGGGTCAAGACCCGCCGGCTGAAGGCGCTCGCGCGGTTCGTGATCGGGACATTCGGCTCGGTCGGGGCGATAGCGAACACCACAACGGACGAACTCCGGCACGGGCTCCTCCGGGTCCCGGGCATCGGCGAGGAGACGGCCGACGCGATCCTCTGCTACGCCTTCGACCGCTGCTCGTTCGTGATCGACGCGTACACGCGCCGCATCTGCGACTGCGCCGGAATCGAGGAGCCCGCCGGCGGGTACCGCGCCCACTTCGAGGCGGCCCTGCCGCGCGAGAATGCACGGTACCGCCGGACCCATGCGCATATCGTCGAGTACGGCAAAAGCTACTGCAGCAGGAGACGGTGCGAGGAATGCTCGATCAGGAGTTCGGACGCATAGGCCGGCGGCTCGTCGCCGAGAGGCTCGTCGACGCCACCTTCGGGAACATCTCCGTACGGGACGGCGACTCCCTGCAGATCACCCGGACCGGGTGCTGCCTCGACGAGCCCGGCATGCCGGTGAAGGTGCCGCTCGCGGGCGATGCCCCGGCGGGCGCCTCGTCCGAGTACCGGGTCCACCGCGCCGTCTACCTCGGGACCGGGTACGCAGCGATCGTCCACGCCCATCCCGTCCACGCGGTCGCGGCCTCGCTCCTCTACGACGCTATCGAGCCGATCGACTCGGAGGGGGAGATGCTCTGCCCGCTGATCCCCGTGGTAGCGGGAAGGCCCGGCACGGACGAGCTCGCGAACGCGGTCGCGGACGGGCTCGGGCAGGCGCCCGTGGTGATCGCGCGGGGCCACGGGACCTTCGCGGGCGGCGCCACGCTCGACGAGGCCTGCCTCTACACCTCGCTCGCCGAACACGCATGCCACGTGCTCCTCCTGGTCGAGGCGCACCGCCGGAGGTGAAGGCGTGCTCGCCATCGTCGGGGGCACGAGCCTCCTCGACTGCCCGCTCCCTCCGCTCGAACCCCGCAGGGTCCCGACGCCGTTCGGCCCGGCGTCCGTACTCGCGGGCGACGGCTTCCTGCTCCTCCTCCGGCACGGCGACGGCCGCCCGCCGCACCGGGTCAACCACCGGGCGAACCTGTCCGCGCTCACGCTCCTCGGCGCGGACCGGGTCGTGCTGATCGGATCGACGGGCTCGCTCCGGGCCGAGCACGCGCCCGGCTCGCTCCTCGTCCCCGCCGATTATGCGACGACCACAACCGTGCCGACGATCCACGACCGGGCGATCTTCCACGTCTGCCCCGGGTTCTCGGACGCGCTCTCGCGACGGCTCGCAGCGCTTGTACCCGGCGCGCAATACGGCGGTGTCTACGTTCAGACGCCGGGGCCGCGGCTCGAGACACGGGCCGAGGTGCGGGCGCTCGCGCAGTACGCAGACGTGGTCGGGATGACCTGCGCCTCCGAGGCCGCGCTCGCGAACGAGCTCGGGCTCGAGGTGGCCGCGCTCTGCACGGTCGAGAACTA
>JADGNL010000190.1 GCA_017883495.1 Methanomicrobiales archaeon
CGCCGATCCGGCCTTCCTTGCGCGCCTCCGCGATGCAGCGATCGCGTCGGGCCGGCGGGTCCACATCCCGAGCGGTGCGGTCATGGGGCTCGACAACCTCAAGATCGGGCGCGTCGGCGGCATAGACCGGCTCGTGCTCAGGACCACGAAGAGCCCGGCATCGCTCGGGCTCCGGGTAACCGAGCGGACACTGGTCTTCAAGGGATGGGCCGACGAGTGCGTGAAGGCGTTCCCGAAGAACATCAACGTCTCGGCCGCGCTCGCGCTCGCGGCCGGGCGGGAGGTCGCGGTCGAGCTCTGGGCCGACCCCGCCGTGGACCGGAATATCCACGAGATCAGCGCCGAAGGGCCCTTCGGCGATGCGTATCTCCGGATCCGGAACGTACCGAGCCCGGATAACCCGGCAACCTCGTACCTCGCGGCCCTTTCGATTCTGGCACTGCTCCGCAATCTTGCCGAGCCGATCGTGGTGGGGACGTGACCGGGCTCCGGCTTGCGCAATCTTGACGACCCATGACACCGACTGATCCTCGCGAGGACGTATTCGTCCTTGCACACAACTACGTCCGCCGCGAGATCCAGGACTACGCCGATGTCGTCGGCGACAGCCTCGAGCTGGCACGGGCCGCCGTCGAGAGTGAACGACCGTACCTCGTCGTTGCCGGCGTGGACTTCATGGCCGAGACGGCAGCGATCCTGAACCCCGACAGGACCGTGGTCCACCCCGAGCCGCTCGCGCAGTGCGCGATGGCCTCCCGGTTGACCGTCGCGGAGATCGAGAGCGCCCGCGCCCGCTATCCCGGCGTACCGGTCGTCACCTACGTCAACTCGTCGGCCGCGGTCAAGGCGGTCTCCGACATCTGCTGCACCTCGGGGAACGCGGTCCGCGTGGTCGAGAGCCTCGAGGCGCCGCGGGTGATCGTCGCCCCCGACCGAAACCTCGCCGCATATGTCGCGGCACGGACCGGAGTAGAGGTGATCCCCGTACCGGCGCTCGGCTGTTGCCCGACGCACCAGGCGCTCTCGCCCGGCGACCTCGAGGAGCTGATCTGCCTCCATCCGAAAGCCGAGGTGATGGTCCATCCCGAGACGAGCCCGGCCGTCCAGGCCGAGGCCGACTTTATCGGCTCGACCTCGGCCATGATCCGGAGAGTGCAGGAGACGGACGCCACGACCGTGATCGTCGGCACCGATATCTCGATCCTGTACCGGATGCGGAAGCTGGCGCCGAACAAGATCCTCGTCCCGGCCTCGCACCTGATGTCCTGCGCGGACATGCGCATGATCACGCTCGATCTCGTCAGGGAGGCCGTGCGGACCCGCGCGCCCGTGGTCCGGGTCGACCCTCAGGTCGCGGCCGGAGCCCGCCGGGCTCTCGAACGGATGCTCGCGGTCGGCAGAGACGAAATGTCATCCGGTCCGTTACGGCGAGACCTCCCTCAGGCCGGACCCGGTCCGGCGACGGTGGGAGCAGGTGATCGCCCGGGATACCTCGCAAAATAACTGTACGTTCATCGAGTGTGGCCCCGCGGCGTCGGGATCGACAGGGCTAAGGTCGCATCGGGCGATCTTCGATCGATGTCGAGCTGCAGCGACTGCGCGAACTACACGGAGAAGGCGAAGGGGACGGGGGAGTGCCGAATGGCCGGCCCGGTGCCGGCCGACCGCGACGCGGACCGGTGCCCGGTCCGGCTCTTCGTGCCGAAGCGTTCATGAGGCCGTGTACGCGACCCGGTAGATGACCCCGTTGAAGTCGTCGCCGACCAGGAGCGCGCCGTCCGGGAGGACCGCGAGCCCGGCCGGCCGGCCGAAGACCCTGTTTCCGTCGTAGAGGAAGCCCGTGAGGAAGTCCTCGTACCCCTCGGGTTCGCCCGCGGCCGAGAACCGGAGCCGCGCGACGCGGTAGCCGTTCGGCGGGTTCCGGTTCCAGGAGCCGTGGAGGGTCACGAACGCGTCGCCGCGGTACTCCGCCGGGAACGCGGTCCTATTGTAGAACCGGAGCTGGATCGGCGAGGCGTGGGCCGGGAGCTCGAGCACGGACGGCTCGGTGGTGGCCGCAAAGGCCTCCTTCGTGGTGCCGGGCGGGTTGAACGGCGTGAGCCGGTCCGGGACCTGCCGTCCGTAGGCGAACGGCCAGCCGTAGTTGCCGCCGTCCCGGATGAGGTTGATCTCATCGGGCGGCAGGTCGTTCCCGCGGAGGTCCACCCCCTGGTCCGCGCCGTAGAGCACCCCGGTCGCGGGCTGCCAGTCGAAGCCCATCGTGTTTCGTAAACCCCGGGCGAAGACACGGCGCGTCCCGTTCTCCAGCACGAGCATCGCGGCCCGTTCGGCGCTCGTCTCCTCGCACGCGTTGCAGGTCGAGCCGAGCGTGAGGTAGAGTCTTCCGTCGGGACCGAGGCCGAGCCCGGGGGCCTGGTGGTTGCCGCCCGAGGGGAGGCCGTCCGCGATGACCCGCGGCGTCCCGGGCGTGCCGTCGGTCCCGATCGGGGCTCCGTAGACCGTGGTCGGCGTCGCGAAGTAGAGGGTACCGTTACCGAGCGCGAGGCCGTGGACCTCCGAATAGCCCTCGAGGACGGGGCCGATCGTCTCGGCCCGGCCGTCGCCATCGAGATCGCGGAGGCGCAGGACCGAGCCCGCGGACGGGACGGAGGCGTAGACCGTGCCGTCGGGAGCCGCGACCAGCACCCGCACGCCCCCGAGATCGCGGGCGAAGACGTTCGCCGAGAACCCGGGCGGGAGCGAGAGGCGGGCGAGGAGGGAGTCGTCGAAGGCCACCCGCTGGGGCGAGAAGGTGCTGACCGACGGCAGGTCGCCGATCTGGGCCGGCACGGAGCAGCCGGCCACGAGGAGAGCGGCGCCGGCGAGCGCGATCACGATCACGGGGAGGACGGACCGGGATGCCATGCCCCCACGGGGGTGGCGGGAGGAGAAAAGGTTTCCCGGCCGAGCGTTCCTGCTGAGCCACCGAGTGCCGCCGGATGCATCTCCCAATAA
>JADGNL010000191.1 GCA_017883495.1 Methanomicrobiales archaeon
CAGGTCAGGAAGGCGACGAACGGCGACGGCAAGAACGCCTGCATGGCGGCCTTTGCCGCGCACACCTCGCTCAAGCACGTGGTCATCGTGGACGAAGACATCGACCCCTGCGATATGGGGGAGGTCGAGTACGCCATCGCGACCCGCGTTCGTGGAGATACGGACCTGCTCGTGGTCGCGGGAGCCCGCGGTTCGTCCCTCGATCCGTCGCGGATCGGGGACGGCATGAACGTAAAGGTCGGCGTCGACGCGACCATGGAGCTGGGCCGGGAGGACGAATTCGTCCGTGCGAGGTGGGACGATGCAGCTTGATCGGGACGACGAACGCGTCCTCGCGGGCGAGTTCGGCGAGACCCGGCAGCGGCTCATGGAGCTGCTGGTCGGGCTCGGCACGGTCTTCGGGGCCGAGCGGCTCGTGCCGATCGCGTCGGCCCAGGTCTCGGGGGCCTCGTACAAGACGATCGGGGACTGGGGGCTCGAGTGGCTTTCCTCCCTCGACGCCCGCGCGGTCGTGCCGGCCGTGCTGAACCCGGTCGGGATGGATCTGGAGCGCTGGCATGAGATGGGGATCGATCCGGCCTTCGCGAAGAAGCAGGAGCAGGTGGTCGAGGTCTACCGCCGCCTCGGGATACGCCTCGAATGCACCTGCACCCCGTACTACCTCTCGATGACCCATTACGGCGACCACCTCGCCTGGTCCGAGTCCTCGGCAGTCTGCTACGCCAACTCCGCGATCGGGGCCCGGACGAATCGGGAGGGGGGACCGACCGCCCTCGCCGCCGCGCTCGTGGGCAAGACCCCGTTCTACGGGCTGCACCTGGTCGAGAACCGCCGACCGACCGTCGTGGTCGAGGTCGAGGGTGCGCCGGCCGCGCCGGACGGCGGGTGGTACGGGGCGCTCGGCGTCCTGGCAGGACGCGAGGTCGGAGCAGGATGTCCGTTCCTCCGGGGGATCAGGCCGACCCGCGACGGGCTCAAGAGTCTCGGGGCGGCCATGGCTGCCACGGGCGCGGTCGCGCTCTTCCACGTCGACCGAATCACGCCGGAGGCTCGGGTCTTCCCGTTCGAGACTGAAGGGCTTGAGACGATCACGTTCGGGGCGGAGGAGATCGAGGCGGTCTGGTCCGACCTCCCGGTGGAGGCGGTCGCTATCGGCTGCCCCCATTGCTCCGAGGAGGAGCTGGTCCGGGTCGCCGAGCTGCTCGTAGGAAAGCGGACCACGAAGCCGCTCTACGTCTTCGCGGCTCGCCGCGTGATCGCCGCGCACCCGGCGGAGGTTGCCACGATTGAACGGAGTGGTGCGCGGGTCTACGCCGACACCTGCATGGTCGTCTCGCCGGCCCTCGAGCGTTACGGAGCCGTGATGACCAACAGCGGCAAGGCCTCCGCGTACATGCCGAGCATGTGCGGAGCTGCAGCGCGGCTCGCGACCCTCGAGGACTGCGTGGCCGAGGCCACGAGCTGATCTTTTCAGGTCCGGGGTCGATTCCCCGTACGCCATGGGCTGGCTCGACTTCATCTTCGCGCGCTTCGAACCCGCACGGCTGGTGGCGCGGTCGAAGGAACGTCGAGATATTTCCGGGCTCGTGCGCCTCCTTGAGCGTGGAGATCCCTCTGTGCGCCACCTCGCGGCAGCGGCGCTTGGCGATCTCGGGGACCCGGCCGCACTGGCCGCGCTCCTCGCCGCGCTTGCCGGGCCGGACGAGGAGGGTGTCCGGTGGCGCGCTGCCGAGGGGCTCTCGCGGCTCGGAGAACCGGCCGTGGCCGGCCTCGCAGCGCTTGTAGGGCACGCCGACCCGGACGTCCGGTGGAAGGCGATTGTGGCTCTCGGTGACATCGGCGATCCGCGCGCCGCCCCGGCCCTGCGCGCCCGCCTCGCAGATCCGGATCGGTTCGTCCGGGGCCGCGCCGTCTCGGCCCTTGCCCGGCTCGGCGCACCCTGCCTTTCTCTCGTGCTCGATACGCTCGCCGACCCCGATCCCCGCGTTCGACAGGGCGCGGCCGAGGTGCTGGGCCTGATCGGGGATCCGGTTGCGGTGGACGGACTGCTCCGGGCCCTGCGGGACCCGGCCGAGTCGGTCCGGCGGGCGGCCGCCGTCGCTCTCCTCCGCATCAACCCGACCAGCTGAGCCGGGGGGATGAGCTGCCTCCGGGAGCGACGGCGGCGATCCGTTTATCTGGATTGCTGCGTATTGTCGAGCACCGGCCGGGAGGGATGGTGGAACACGCAGGGCTTCAGAGGCCGTGAACATCCGACTGCCCCTCCATCGGTCAGAGAATCGATGTGATCATGATGGTCGAACAGAACGAGATCCAGGAATGGATAGGGCAGCTGCGCTCCGACGACATGGACCAGCAGCGAGAGGCGTCGCGCCGGCTCGGCAGCGCAGGGGAGGGCGCGGTCGCTCCGGTGATAGAGGCCCTCGCAACGTCCGCGGACAACGACCAGCGGTGGTACCTTGCGGTCGCACTGGTGCGTATCGGCCGTCCTGCGCTGGACCCTTTGATCTCCGCGCTTCGCGAGCGGCGCGATCCCGAGTTCAGGCGGTACGCAGCGGCAGCGCTCGCCGAACTCGGCGAGGATGCGGTCGACCCGCTCGTCGGGCTTCTCGATGTCGAGGGCGATACGGAGCTCAGGGGCTTTGCGGCACAGGCGCTCACCCGCATCGGCGAGCCGGCGATCGATCGCCTGCGCGAGGCTGTCGAGGCCGGCGGCACGCGAGGCGCCGTAGCAGGGCTCGTGCTGTGGCAGATGGAGGAGCCGGGCGTCCAGGCGCTCATCGGTGTCTGCTGCCCCGAGGATAAGGCCGCTCCGGGCGTGGAGACATCCGGCAGCATACCCCCGCAAACCTGAAGGCTTCTTACAGGATCTGCCGGGAGCCCGGCTGATCCCCGAGGAGCTGGATCGTCTCCCTGTTCAGGACCAGCTCGAGATCCGGGACCACGACGTGAATCGGCAGGAGGCCCGCGAGATCCTGAACCTGCATACGGTAGACCTTCGCCGAGAGGAACGTCGCCCGGATGTCGGCGAAGTCCTGCGCGAATCGATCCAGCACGCCGGGCTCCGCCCTCGTCAGCTGATTCCGGTAGGCTTCGAGCGGTGCGAGCACGTGCCGGGTAAGGATCTCGATCTTTCGTTCTCGGAGCTGGCGGACCAGCCGGCCGCTCGAGGCCCCCTGGGCGTACCGGACCAGCACGATCTGGCTCGCGAGGACGAAGATGACCGGGATGAATCCGAACCCTGTCACGAGCTCCTCCGATTTCCAGATCACGCCGAGGGTGAACCCCGGCAGGAGCATGGCCGCGATCAACACGATCGCGACGACCCCTGCGGCGAGCCCGATCGGAAGCATGATCTTCCAGAGCGGCTGGACCCGCCGGTGCATCTTTGCGGAGACCGTGTTCTGAAGACCGATCACGGAGTCGAAAAACCCCCCCGTAAAGGGCTTGAGAACCGCGATGGCGAGATAGAAGATCAGGATCGCGGCGGATTGGAAGACGATCAGCCAGCCGATCAGGCCTTCGGCTCGGAACAGGGCGAAGACAATGTTCAGGCTGTAGATGGCGATGAACGCCGGTGCGAGGGGCAGACTGTTGATGAAGAAGGAGTTCCAGAAGATCTTCGCGATCGTCCATCGGTACTCGGCGAGACCCGTCCCGCCGAAGCGTTCCGACAGCGGCCTCAACGCGCGTTCGGTCCCGTCGTCAGTGGACTTGTCCGAGGACGGTACCAGAAACAGAAACGGATAGACCACGTACAGGAAGAAGCTCGCCGTGATCCAGTAGAGGGAGTAATCGGGGAGCACGAGCCAGAGCAGGAGGTTCGCGAGGACCAGATCCGCAACGAGCAGGCGCGAGATGAACCCGGGCGCGTCCGAACGGCCGAGCTCGGCCGTGTCGTGATCGAGCTCGGCGTGAACGCCGCCGATCAGCCGATCCAGGTGGTCCTGTACTTCTCCATACGTCGCCCCGATCATGCCTCACTCCGGTCGCTCAATGGCGACCTCAAGGTAAAAAAAAGAATGTGCGCGGGTGCGGCTCATCCGAGCTCGTCCCAACGGGAGCGCCGTTGGAAGATGACAACGCCGATCGCGATCATGGCGATAACGGCAATCACGATGACGTACGGCATGACCCCACCTCCTCCGGCATTCCCAGCCGCCGACGCGTTCGCGGACGCGTTCGATGCGCCCGCGTACTGGGTACGGAGATCGACCGAGTCGTTGTAGGCCTCGAGTGCCTTGGTCGCGGACTCGTTCGCCCGGATCCGGGCCTGATTGATATTGCCCGCCTCCTGACTGTCGCGAGCGCTCGTCAGCAATTGGTCCGCGCTCTCGCGCTTGACCGTGATCGCGGCGACGCGCGGGTCGTTGGCGAGCTCCTTGTTCGCCTTGAAGAAGGTCAGCATCTCGTCGACGTTCTTGATCTGCGACGCGGCCCGGTCGATCACGGCCTGCGCGCTGGCCTGGTCGAGGCTCTTTGCTGACTCGTCGATCAGGGTGCTTGCCTTCTGGATCGTGCTGCTTCTGACCGAGATATTCCCCGCATCCGCGCTCTTCAGAAGCTGGTCGGCCTCGGCGTACTTCCTCTCGGCCTCGGTCGTGTTCGCCCCCTGCGCGGCCCGCTGATCGATCGTGGTCCGGAGCTGTCCGAGCGAAGACCGGGCCTGGTCGAGACCGCGGGCAACGTCCGCGGGGTTCACGATCTTCCGGACGATAGTATACTCTTCGTTGTCACGGAGCTTGCTCGACGAGTCGAGCTCCTGGAACCGGCACACGGTAATATTCTGGGTCGTGCTGACATTGGGGACCGTGCCGTCGAGCGTGACCTGGAGCTTGACCGAGCTCTCCTTCGGGTACTCGAGTTCGAAACCGCTGATCTTGAAGAACTTGCCGTAGCCCTCGGGTTTCGGGTTCTCGTTGCCGCCGATCACGACGGCCCACTTCCATTGCGGGCTATCGAGCTCGGAGTAGAGCGAGAAGATGTCGCTGTTCGGAAAGGTGGTTCCGGACATCGCGGGGAAGTCGACGACTGCACTGACCGTGACCGGGACGCCGGCCTGGAGGTCTCCGTCGGGGGAGACCTCTGCGGTCTCTACTTTGAAGGCGCTCCCCGCGGCCGCGAGGCCGCAGGCGAGCAACAGAACGATTGCGATACGAATGAGCGTATTCATGGTGTTTTCTCCGTCTCTTTCTCGAACAGTGGTTCGATGCCGTCTTCGAACATGGTCCGTACGTCGGTCTTCTGCCTGGCGAGGTCCTCTTTCGTCTCTTTCGCCAT
This sequence comes from Methanomicrobiales archaeon, assembly GCA_017883495.1. Taxonomy (GTDB): domain Archaea; phylum Halobacteriota; class Methanomicrobia; order Methanomicrobiales; family Methanospirillaceae; genus UBA288. The sequence goes on from JADGNL010000191.1 coordinate 5,281, forward strand.
CTCGAGCAGGTCGCGGATGCGCGGGGCGTCGCCGATCGAGGCGAGCACCACCACCGCGGCGATGTAGTTCGATCGGATCGGATAGTCGCCCGATCGGATCTCCTCGGCATCGAGCTGCTCCTCGATCCAGGCCCGAGCTTTCTCGACGCCCTTACGGTCCATCTCCTCGGGAGGTCCGACCAACAGGATCAGGGCGCGATTCGCGGAACGGTAGTTGCAGGGGAGGGTGAGCCGGCCGAGTACGGCAGACCGGACGAGCGAGACGATCTTGGCCGAGCGGTCGTCGCCGAGGAGCTGCTGTCCGGCGGGCTCCTTCGGGCGAAAGCCGCGGAGGAGGCCGCTCAACGGCCCCTGCTTCTGCTTGAGCCGCGGACTGATCGCCTCGGTCTTGGCGAACCCGACGGTCGTGATCCCCCCGCCGCGGAGTGTGTTGATGATCTCGGACGAGTCGACGACCATCTCGCCGACTCCTCCCTGCCCGACCTCGCCGGCCCGGAAGAGAACCCCGAAGCGGCGGACGATCTCGTCGTTGATCCGATCGTACGCGGTCTTGATCGACTCGCCCTCCTTTCGCCATGCCGCGTTGTCGAAGATGAACGTGTTGTCGGCGATGTTGACGAGCGTCGTGAGCGAGCGCGCGGCGTTGTAGGAATAGAGCCGGCCTTCATCGGGAGAGGGGATGATCCCGATGGTGTAGACCGGTTCCTGGTACAGGTTCTTGAGCGCCTGCGCCAGGACCGGCGTCCCCCCTGAACCGGTGCCTCCGCCGAGGCCGGCCACGATCACGAATGCGTCGATGTCGTGAGTCCCGATCGACTCGATCGCGGTAACGATCGGATCGATCTCCTCGCGCGTGATCTTCGCACCGAGCGCGTTCTCGGTGCCGACGCCGTGGCCCTTGACCACTGTCTGGCCGATCAGTACGCGGTCCTTCATCGGGATCTGCTTGAGGCCGAGCAGGTCCGTTCTTGCCGTGTTCACGGCGATCGCTCGGAACAGGTTCGTTTTGTCCTGCTCCATGAACATGTCGACGACCTTTCCTCCGGCCTGGCCGAAACCGATGAAGAAGACCCTCATCCCCTGACTCCCTCCGACGGATCCATGTGACGTACTATGAGCAGCACACCTTTATGAGGTTTTATTTGCCCTCACAAACGTTCTTATCCCTTTTGCATTATACCTTCTATCCAGACATGAAGTGTTGTATCGTCGGAGGAGGCCTTACCGGGCTCGTAGCGGCCCTCTCTCTCTCCGCCGATCACGAGGTCGTGCTGTTCGAACGCCGGCCCGTGCTCGGCGGGTGCCTCTCCTCGATCGACCGCGGCACCTACACCATCGAATCCTTCTACCATCACTGCTTCGAGGGCGATCGCCACCTCTTCGGCCTGCTCGACCGTCTCGGCCTGCGGGACGAGCTCGAGTGGCTCACGGGCACGACCGGATATTACGTGAACGGCAGATCGTATCCGCTCTCAACCCTCCCCGAGATCGTCGCCTACCCGCACCTGAGCGTGCTCGACAAGGCTCGCCTCGGCTGGCTGATGGTTCGCGCGAGCAAGCTCGATCGGACTGCGCTCGATGACGTGACCGCGCAGTCGTTCATCCTCGACCATCTCGGCCGTTCGGTCTACGCCTCGTTCTTCGAGCCCCTGCTTCGGTCCAAGTTCGGGCCGATGCGGGACCGGGTCTCGGCCGCATGGCTCCTCTCGCGGATCGCCATCCGCTCGAACCGTTCGGCGGGCGGGGAGCGGCTCGGGTACCTGCGTCACGGCTATGCGTCCCTTATCGAGGGGCTGCGCGCGGCGATCGAGGCCCAGGGCTGCACGATCGCGACGGGAACCCCGGTCGACGCCATGGAGCGCGACGGCTCGGGCTGGAACGTCCTGGGCGAGCGGTTCGACACGATCGTCTCGACAATCCCGCCGCAACTCCTGGCCGCGATGACCGGACTCCCGCTGACCACGATCCCGTATCAGGGGGCGGCCTGCATGACCCTCGCGCTCGACCGTGAGGTGACGAACGGCATCTACTGGCTGAACATGAAGGACGACGCCCCGTACGGCGCCGTGGTCGCGCACACGAACTTCGTTCCGGTCGAGCGTTATGGCGAGCACCTGATCTACCTCGCTTCGTACTTCTCCGGCGAGCTCCCTGCCGGGCACGGCAACCGCATGCTCGCGGACTTCTGCGAACGCTTCGGCGTGGCGCAGGAGGAGGTCCACTGGCACCACCTCGAGGTCGACCCGTTCGCGGGCCCGGTCTACGAGACCGGATACCGGCGGATGATCCCGGAGTACGCCCAGGACGGTCTCTTCATGGCCGGCATGTTCTCGCGGCCGAACTACCCCGAGCGGTCCATGGAGGGATCGATCGTCGCTGGCGAGGAGGTCGCGGCAGCCGCGAGGAGCGCCTCTCGCCATGGGTGAGATCGAACTGACTGCGGTGCTCCCGGTCTACAACGACCGCACAGCGCTCGAGCGGGCGATCCCGGTCTCGCTCGAGATCCTCGAGACTTGTGCGGATCGGTTCGAGCTCGTGATCGCCGAAGACGGATCGACGGACGGCTCGGCCGAGCTCGTCCGCGACTGGAGCGCCCGCGATTCCCGCGTCCGCCTCTTCCACTCGGACGAACGATTGGGACGAGGACGGGCGCTGAACCGGGCTTTCCGCGCTTCCGGCGCGGCGATTGTCTGCTACTACGACGTCGACCTCGCAACGGACATGCAACACCTGAAGCCCCTCATCTCCGCGATCCGCGATGGGGCCGCGATCGCGACCGGATCGCGCCTCATGCCCGGGTCCGAGATTGTGCGTTCCGGAGGGCGCGAGTTCGCGAGCCGGGGATACAATATGCTCGTCCGGGGCGTGCTCGGCTCGCGGCTGTACGACCACCAGTGCGGGTTCAAGGCGTTCGAGCGGGCACGGCTCCTGCCGCTCCTCGAACAGATCCGGGCCCCCCACTGGTTCTGGGATACGGAGGTGCTCGTTCGGGAGCAGCACGCCGGATACCCGGTCGTCGAACTGCCGGTCCGATGGACCGAAGGACCGGGCACCACGGTCCGATCGAAAGACGTATTCGAGATGGGGAGCGCTGTCTTCCGTCTCTGGTGGCAGCTGCATGTGGCGAAGGATTAGCGCGCTCTTGATCCCGACCGCGATCGCGGTCGCGATCATCGCGTACATGCTCGTACCGATCTGGTCGGACCTTCTCGAGGCGATCAGGACCGCTGTCCCCTTCTACTTCGTGGCAGCGGTCGCGGTCTGCGTTGTGGCGTGGGCCCTTCGCGGCTGGAGATACCGGGCGATCCTGAACGGGCTCGGCATCCGGCCCACGCTCGGGTTCGCGATGGCCTGCATCTTCGTCTCCCAGACCGCGAACCTGGTGATCCCTGCGCGCCTCGGCGATATCGTGCGGGTCTTCCTCCTCAAACACCAGTTCCAGACGACGTACTCCCAGGGGATCTCGTCGATCGCGGTCGAGCGGATCTACGATATCGTGACCGTGGCCCTGCTCGGGCTCGTCTCCATCCCCTTCTTCCTGGACTTTCCCACCGAGTACTACGCCCTGATCGTGGTACCGCTGATCGGGGGCGCGATCTTCCTCGTCGTGCTCCTGCTCGCGGGGCGAATCAGGACCAAGAACCGGGTGGCGAGCATCATCCTGCAGATGCTCGACGAGATCCGGACGGTCTCGCTCTCGCCCCGTTCGATGCTGGTGCTCGGTGGGGTCTCGATCGTGATCTGGCTCGTGGACATCGCGGTCTGCATCTTCGTGGTCCTGATGTTCCACGCACCGCTCGACATCCCGAGCGTCACCCTGGCGATCGTGATCGGCAACCTTGTCAAGGCCGTTCCGATCACGCCGGGCGGGCTGGGGACGTACGAGTTCACGGTCGCGGCCATCCTGCAGCGCGGCGGGATACCCCACGTGGCGGCAACACTCATCGCGTTCATCGACCACCTGATCAAGAACATGGTCACGGTCATCGGCGGTGTGGTCTCGGTCTACGTCTTCGGAGACTGGATGTTCGACGTGCTCAAGGGGGTCTTCAACCGCACGGTGGTGAAGGGGGAGAAGCTTGGCGATTGAATCGCAGATCCTGGCCGTGTTTGCCTGGCTCGCCGTTATCAAGCTCGTTCAGCTCGCGCTCTGGCCCGCCCTCGCCCCGCTCTTCGAACGGTACGCCTATCCCATCTCGTTCTCGGCCTCGGTGCTGGGCCTCTCGCTGATTGCGTGGTACCTCGGCACGATCGGCCTTCCCGTCCAGCTCGCCCTCGTCCCGTTCCTCGTCCTCCTCGGCTGGTTCGCGTACCGTCGGGCCTACACGCGCGAGGTCCTGCTCGAGAACTGGCGCTGGGACGCGGTCTTCCTCGTCCTCTTCGTCTTCCTTCTCGAGTGCCGGTACATCAACCCGTCGGCCTCGTTCGCCGAGAAGTTCATGGACTACGGGTTCGTGGCCTCCATCATGCGGACGCCGATCGTGCCGCCCTGGGACCCGTGGTTCGCCGGCGGTCACCTGAACGTCTACTACTACTACGGCTCATGGATCATGGGCGTGCTCGGCCTCTCGACCGGGGTCCCGTCACGCTTCGTCTTCAACCTCGGTCTCCCGACCGTGATCGCGCTGGCCGGCGTCAACTGCTACATGGTCGGCCACCTCCTGCTCGATCGCTTCCGCTGGCTCCCGATCCTGCCCCTCATCCTGCCGAACCCGGCCTCGGTCGTCCTCGCGGCCCAGGGGATTCCGCTCTCGACGGTCGCCTGGGACAGCACGCGCGTGATCACGGACACGATCAACGAGTACCCGCTTTTCTCGTTCACCTGGGGCGACCTCCATGCCCACGTGATCGGGATCTTCAACCAGGCGTTCCTGATCGCGCTCCTCGTGCTCGCCCTCAGCCGCTGGCAGCAGCTCTCCGATAGGGCACGCGTAGCTCTGATCGGGCTTATCGCGCTATCTCTCGGGGCCATGCCCGGCATCAACTCCTGGGATGTCCTGCTGTACGGCCCGATCACGCTTCTGGTCGCGGCCCTCGTCTGGCTTCGCCACCGGCACGATCCCGACGGCGGGCGGGTCACGCCGCTCTATCTGCTGATCGCCGCTCCGATCCTCGCAATCGGACTGTACGGGCCGTATTACCTCTCGTTCGCGAGTTCGGGGATCAAGGGAATCGGGCTTGTCACCGCCCCGTCGGACCCGGTCCAGTTCTTGCTCGTGCACGGTTTCTTCCTCGCGATCGCGTACCTGGCCTGCATTCCGGAGCTGCGGCGGCGGCCGTACCTGGCCGCCGCTGCCCTGCCGTTCCTTCTGGGAGGATATGCGGCGGCCGCGATCGCGGTCGTACCGCTTGCCTGCCTCGTGGCCCGCCTGGCCGCGCGCGACGGCCGGGGGCGCGCCGAGGATCTGCTCGTCGCGCTCGGCCTCGCGATCGCGATCTTCTGCGAGCTCGTCTACCTCAAGGACAACATGGGCGATCAGTACTTCCGAATGAACACGGTCTTCAAGTTCTACATCGGGGTCTGGCTCCTGCTCGGGACCGGGACCTTCGTGATGGTCGGCCGCTTCCTCGACCGACCTGCGCTCACGGAGCGGATCGGCCGGGTGCCGCGCGCTGCGAGGCAGGGGATCGTGATCGCGGTACTCGCCCTCCTCCTCGCGGCCCCCTTCCTTGCGGCCGGAAATTTCACGCACTCGACCTACACCCTCGACGGGACCGCATTCCTCGACCGCGAGCACCCCGGAGATGCAGCCGCGATCCGGTTCCTGCAGGGGATCCCCGGGCACCACGTGATCGTCGAAGGGCAGGGGAGCGACTACTCATACGCGGCCCGGGTTTCGTCGTTCACCGGGATGCAGGCCGTGATCGGTTGGACCTTCCACGAGTACATGTGGCGGAACGACTACGGTCCCGTGAACGAGCGGATGGCGGATCTCCACACGGCGTACGAGGATCCGACCCGGACAATCGCGCTGATGGAGAAGTACGGAGCGGATATGCTCTATGTCGGGGATCTCGAACGCGAAACTTATCACGTCTCTCTCCCAATCTCAGAGCTTGAGCTGCTGTACGATCAGGGAGGCGTTCAGATCTACCGGCGCGCCGAGGCATAGGCGATGATCGAATTCGGCGACCAGGTGCTCTACGTACTGAGCTGGCTCGCGACCCTCAAACTGCTGCAGCTCTCGGTCTGGCCGTTGCTCCGGCCCCTCTTCGGTCGGCTCTCATACCCAGCCGCATACACGGTTTCGCTCCTCCTTCTGCTACTCGGTTCGTTCTACCTCGGGCTCCTCCACCTCCCGACGTGGCTCGCCATCGCCCCGTTCCTGGTTCTGCTCGGGGCGGGGCTGGCGAAACGTCAGTACGGTAGAGCTGCATGGACGGGCGTGGTGAAGTGGGATATTGTCTTTCTCGTCTTCTTTCTCTTCGTACTCGAGCTCCGATTCTTCAACCCCTACGTATCGCACTACTCGGAGCAGTTCATGGACCTCGCCTGGGTGACGGCGATCATGCGGACGCCGGTGGTGACGCCGCCGGATCCGTGGTTCGCAGGCGGAACGCTCGACGTCTACTACTACCTGGGTCACTGGCTCATGGCTCAGCTGGGGCTGCTTGCCGGAGTCCCCGCCCGGGTCGTCTTCAACCTGATCCTCCCG
>JADGNL010000192.1 GCA_017883495.1 Methanomicrobiales archaeon
CTGCCGGGGAAGCCCATCAGGACGGTCGGGGACTCGCCCGCCAGCGGCTTGGCCATGATCTTGATGTCGGTTGACGTGTCGGGGGGCATCAAGTTAACATAGAGTATCTCCCTAAAAAGTATTATGGAAGAGTTCGAGGTCAAACGGGGATCGACCAAGGATCTTGCCAGCCGAATCCCGATCGAACTTTCCCGCCACTTCGGGTGTGAGCCCGAGCCCGCCGGGGGCGGATTCGCGATCGCCTACGGTGCGATTCGCCGGCTGATCGCGACCCCCGGCCCGGAGGGAAAGACACTCCGGGTCGAGATCGAGACCGACCCGTCCGTCGACGACGACGCTGTGATCCTGGATACGATCAGGAAGCGAAACGCATTTCTTGAAGGAGCGACCGGCTTCTCCTCGAAGGAGCGAGTCAAGCGGTCGAAAAAGAAGGTCGGGTCCTGATCACTCGATCGTGATCGCCGGCTTGAAGGGGAGGGCTACGGACGCCTTCGGGTGAGCCGACTCCTCTGCGCCGACTATCCGCACGGGCAGTCCGATCGCCCGCTCGAGAAATTCGCGAGCCGCAGCAAAGACGGCGGCCTCGTCGAGCTCGACCTGAAGGAGATTCTCGACGAGCTCCGGCGGCAGGCGGTGGATCAGCGTCGTACACTGTTTCGCCGCGTCGGCCGCCTCCTTTCCGCGCCTCCGCATATCCTCGTTCTGCATCACGAGTCGGACGGCCGCGTTCCGGTCGTCGGCGGCGGCGATCGTCCGGAAGATCTCCCGCTTCCAGGCCGGCGCGACCGCGATCTCGACCGCGGACGGGGTGATCGGCAGCAGCTTCAGGATCGACTCCACGTCCTCGACCGTGCGGCTGAGGAGCTCTTCGCCGAGCTCGAGCGCCGGGCGGTCCCGTGCGGGGTCGGCCTCCGGCCAGGGCGCGAACGAGACCAGGCCTTCATTGCCGAGCGCCTGCCAGAGCGTCTCGCAGGTGAACGGGATGAACGGCGCGAGGAGGCGAACCCAGACCGAACAGAGCTCGCGGAGCGCGGCGCCGCCGGTGCTTCCCTCGGGCTGGCGCCGCACATACCATCGAAGGTCGGCTTCGACCCCGAAGAACGCCTCCTGCAGGGCCTGTCGTGTCTGGAAAGACTCGAGGGACGCCGTCATCCTCGTGACGTGCCGCTGAAGCCGGCTGAGCAGCCAGTCATCGACAGGGCCGGACGTGTCGGGAGCGGCGATCGTGTCCCGCACGGTCGCTTCGAACCGCTCGATCTGCCGCCGGGTCGAGGAGACGAGCTCGTTGCGCCAGTCGAAGTCCTGCCAGGGCTCGGCCGAGCCCATCAGGAACATCCGGACCGTGTCCGCACCGAACTCGGCCAGCGCGTCCTCAAGCAGGAAGACGTTGCCCTTGGACGACGACATCTTGGCCCCGTTCAGGAGGCCCATGCCGAAGACGACCATTCCCTTCGGCTGGAGCTCGGGAGGGAAGATTGCCGCGTGGTGGAAGAGCTGGAAGGTCAGGTGGTTCGAGATCAGATCCTTGGCCGAGAACCGGTAGTCGTACGGGTACCAGGCGAGGAACTCTTCACGGAGTGGCGCCAGCAGTTCGCGGTCTTGGAACTCGGGAGACTCGACTCCGAGGAAGAGGTAGTCGAACGCGGCCGGCGTGAGCAGAGCAGGATCGAGTTCGCGGATCCGATGCGCGACCGTGTAGTAGGCCATGTAGATGGTCGAGTCCGAGAGCGGCTCGATCAGCCATGTGGGATCCCAGGGGAGGCGCGTGCCCAGGCCGACGCGGCGGGTGGCGGCCCAGTCCTTGAGCCAGTCGACCGTCCGCTCGAACTCCGCGCGGACCTCGGGCGGCACGAGCGAGATGTCGGGGAGGTAGGCCTTGACCTGGTCCTTCCATGCGGGGTCGGAGTACGTCAGGAACCACTGGTCGTGGAGGATCTTGACGAAGACACGGCTCGAGCACCGGCAGACGACGGGGCGGGTGTCGAATTCGTACATCACGGTCGAACCATGCTCGGCGCAGAGGAACTCGCCGACCGTATCTCTCGCCTCGCGGACGGTCGCGCCCCCGAGTCGATCGTGGAGTCGCCCCTTCGAGAACTCGGCGCTGTAGACCTCCTGGGTCAGCGCGTCCATACGCGTATCGTGCTGGTTCGTGACCTTCGCTCTTTCGACCGCGTCCTTCGCCGGGCATTCGCCCCAGCCGTCGACCGTGATCAGAGGCCTCGGGACGAGCTCCGTGTACCGTCCCTCCTGCTGGAGGTCGCGAAGCGCGACGTAGTCGAACGGAGCGTGGGCGGGCACGGACATCACGACACCCGTCGCCATCTCGGGGTCGACGAACGCCGCGGGCAGGATCGGAACCTCGCCAGCGAGCGGATGAGTCACGATCTGATCCACGAGCGCGGAGCCGGGAACCTCTTCGAGGATCCGGACCTCGTGCTCCTGGAGCGCGAGCTTCTCGGCCGCCTCGCGCGAGACGAGCCAGATCTCGCCGTCGACCGCGGCCCTGACGTACATCACGTCCGGGTTCACCCAGAGGTTGGTGACGCCGTAGACGGTCTCGGGCCGGAGGGTGGCGGTCGGTACGAGGGTATCGCCGAGCCGGAACATCACGAGGACGAACCGAATCACCTCGGCCTTATCGCCCTCGAGGAGGTCGTGGTCGCCGACCGGGTTGTCGCAGAGCGGGCAGTACCGGACGGGGTGGGCTCCGCGGACCACGTAGCCCTTCTCGTACAACCGGCCGAACTGCCATTCGATGAATTTACTATAGTGGGGATCCACCGTTGTAAACCGCCGGCGCCAGTCGATCGAGAGGCCGGCCATCCGCATGACGCGCTCGTACTCGTCCGAGAAGTATCGGACAATCTCGAGCGGGTCCACGAACCGCTCGAGCACGTCCATCGGAACCCGATAGAGACCGTGGTAGAGTTTGATAGCAGCCGGATCGTGGTTTGCGATCCTCTTTGAGATCCCGATCACGGGTGCGCCGGTGACGTGGAAGGCCATCGGATAGAGGACGCGCCGGCCGCGCATCCGCCAGAACCGGGCCACCACATCGGGCACCAGATAGGTGCGCCCGTGGCCGACGTGCATCGCCCCCGACGGATACGGGTACGCGACGGTCAGGTAGAACTTCGCCGTGCCGGGCACGGGATCCGCGGCGAACGCATCGCCCCAGCGCTCCCGGACCGCGGCTTCCATCGACTGCATGCTGTCTCTTTCCATTCCTCGCTCCTACACGGGGCGCATCCGGATGACCTCGCCGGCCGTGAAACGCTTCAGCATCTCCTGCGCGATCGAGCTGGTCCGCGCGAGGTGGATCTCCCCGTTCTCGTTCACCGTCGCCGTGAAGAGATACTCCTTGCCGGCGAAGACGTCAACGATCCGCCCGCTCTGCTCGGGGGCGATGATCGCCAGGTGACGGCGGTCGGTCCGGATCCGGATCGCTCCATCCCCAAGCTCCTCCTCGACGCCGGACGGCGCTGCAGATTCGGATCGCGCCCGGATGTCTATCCCGACACCGATCCGGTTCACGATCGCGGCGACATTCTTGCCCCCTTTGCCGATCGCGGCCGGAACGTCCTTGTCATCGATATAGACCACGGCCTTGGTGTCGGAGAGCATCCGGACCTCGACGGGGCCATCCGTAAACCGGCCGATCTCGCGCTGGAGCTCCCGCTCGATCTGGCGCCCGCCATTCCACTCATCGGCCGGGGGAGCAGGTGCACGCTCCGGTGCCGGCTCTGCGCGAGAGGGAACCCGCTCAAGAGCGGACTCAGGCAGGGAAAGGGGCATGATTACGATCTCGCCGTCGTAGCGGAAGACCTCGAGCGCCGTGAGCCCGGTGGCCGCATCGACCACGGTCACGACCGGCGTCACGGCCCCGTTGCACGGGATCGAGTCAGGCACCCGGAGCCCGAACTCCAGGTCGTATATGTGCGCGATCTCCCCCTCTTCGACGATCACGATCGTATCGACCACGCGGGAGAGCGTGCCGAAGTCGACCCTGCTCAGGAAGCGGAGCAGAGCCGCGTGGACATCCTCGGCGTGGAGCACGCCGATCATGCCAACCCCCGCAAGGCGCATATCCGCGAAGACCCGGAAGTCCTCGGTCCGGCGGAGTTCGTCGTAGACCACGTAGTCCGGCCGAAGCAACATCACCATCTCGGCCGTCGCCTCCATCCGACCGTCGAGGGCAGTGTACTGCGAGATCAGGTCCGGCACCTGCATGTCTCGCGGCGCCTCCATGGTCTTGACGATGACTCCGTTCTCCATAAGGAAGGTTGCGCAGTTCTGGGCCAGCGTGGTCTTCCCGACGCCGGGAGCCCCGGCGATCAGGATGCCCGACCGGCCACGAGCAAGCCGTTGCGTCAGTCCGTCCGTACCGGAATAGTCATCGAGCCCGACGTCGACGACGGGCCTGACAGCCGTGATCTCCATGCCGTCGACGAACGGGCACCGGGCAATCGCGATCCGCATCGAGCCGATCTGGAGGATCGTGATCCCCCGGCTCTCGTGCTCGATGAAGCCGTCGGGGTCCCGCTTGGCCCGCTCGAGGCACTCCTGAGCGAGGGCGATCAGTTCATGTTCACTTGATGGCTGATCGCGAATTTTCACGAATCGCGCGTCCCGAATTGTACCGCGCTTCGCGTGTGGCGGTACGAGCTCCTTCAGGTAGACCGCGAGTGTCTGCTCGTCGAAGAATTGATCGATCCCGAGGGGGCCAAGCTCGCCGATCTCGGGACGGAGGTACTGCACCTGAAGGCCCTTGGCCCGGGCCACCTCGCTCTGGACGCGGTCACTGGTCACGAAGGTTGCGTCGTGCTCGTGCGCCGCTTCGCGTATCATGGCGTCGATCTCGCCGCCGGCAGCGAGCCGGACCTGGTCGAGCGACGGCCGCGCGCCGACGAACCGGACCGTGCAGAGTCCCTCCTGGGCCATGCGGTCGAGTCGCTGCAGCTCGGCAAGACCTGAAAAACCGATCTCGCGTCCCTGGTTCGCCTGCGACTCGAGCTCGGCGACCACGGCTTCTGGGATGATGACCTCGGCGTCTGGACAGTCACCCTGTCGTATGAGGAAGGTGATGCGTCCGTCTATGATGACGCTCGTATCGGGGACCAGTCTCATTAAAAAACCACCACAACAGATCGGGCATCACGCCTTATTAGCATATACCTCGGCGGGATCGACGATCCTCTCATCGACGACATCGCCCTCGATGGTCCGGTAGAAACACGACCGGTGGCCCGTTTGGCCGGCGACGCCGGTCTGGTCGATTCGGTAGAGGAGGCAGTCCTCGTCGCAGTCGACGAGGATCTCCCGGACACGCTGGAGATGCCCGGACTCCTCGCCTTTCTTCCAGAGCCGCTGGCGCGATCGGCTGTAGTAGTGGGCAAAGCCGGTCTCGCGTGTGAGCCGCACGGCCTCGTCGTTCGCATAGGCGACCATCAGTACATCGCGGGTTCCGGCGTCCTGAACGA
>JADGNL010000193.1 GCA_017883495.1 Methanomicrobiales archaeon
ACGGTCATGCCGAGGGCGAGCGCGCCCGCGCCGATCTGGAGGTCGAGAAGGGCGCGCACGCGGACCTCCCGCCCGCCGTGGGCCATCAGCCCGTCGCCGAGGTCGAGGAGGCCGTCGAGGTGGTGGGCGCCGGTGACGAGCAGGACCGCCCCGAGGCCGAGCGCGGCCCCGATCGACGGGTTCGGGATAGCGAACGCGACGAGCCCGGCGATGCCGCCCGTGACGTAGCCCGAGAGCGGGTAGAGGTACGACCGGCGCGCGAACGCCTCGAAGTCGGCCGGCCGGCCGAGCGGCAGGATCGTCGTGAACTGGAAGAGGGCGCGGAGAGACTCGATCATCCCTCGACCTGCTCCGAGTAGAGACGCGAGGTGCAGCCCGCGATCAGTCCCGCGGCCGCGTCGTCCAGGAACGGCCCGAGGATTCCGAGGATGCCGGGCTTTGCCCTGTCGTACCGCGTGAACTCGAAGCGCGCGTACGTCCCTGCAATCACCTCGGCGATCGCCATCCCGATGATCTCGTCCGCGACCAGGAAGACCGGGTCCGACGCGAGTTCGGAGCCCTGCCGCCGCTCGACGAGCTCCTCCTCGAGGAGCATGGCCCCGATCAGCAGGGCCGAGACGTTCGGGTCGCGGAGGTGGCGCTCGAGGAGCGCGCCGAGCCGGCCGCGTGCCGTGACCGCGTCCATCCCGTGCGGAACGTACAGCGCCATCCCGGCCTCGACGAGCGCCTCCTGCGTGATCCCCCTGGCGGCCAGCCGCTCCGCGACTTCGAACATGGTACCGGATCGTTTAACGCGGCAGGAAAAAAATAGAGATCCCATGGCCTTCCTCTCGGAGACGCCCGCGATCCGGTTCGAGCGCCCGCTCTTTGCCGCCGTGCTCGGAAACACGCTCCTCTCGACCGTTCCCGGGATCTCGGGCGCGGGCCCGTCCCCGCTGGGGACCCTGCTGACGCCGATCCTCGACGCCGAGCTCGTGCTCACGGGCGCCATCACGAGCCGGGATGCCCGCCCCAACACTCCCACGGGCTGTCCCACGCCGGCCTCGGTCACCCGCGCGGCCACCTCGCTCTCAGGACTGGTCCCGCTCTTCGTCAACGCGGGTCTTGCCGAGCGCCCGACCGTGCCCTGCCTCGACGTCTACGGCGCGCCCGGGCGCGACCCGCGGTACGGTACGGCCGTGCCCGACGCGGCCCGCCTCGTCGGGGCAGGGCAGGAGATCGGCCGCCTCCTCTCCTCCCTCTCGGACCTGCTCGTTCTCGGAGAATGCGTCCCCGGCGGCACCACGACCGCGCTCTGCGTGCTCCGCGCGCTCGGCCACCCGGCGCGGACCTCGTCGAGCTACGCCGCGAACCCGACCGAGCAGAAGGAGGCCGTGGCGAGGAGCGTGCTCGCCCGGCTCGAGCGCCTCGGCCGACTCTCGCCCCTCGACGTCCTCGCCGAGGCCGGCGACCCCATGCTCGCGGTCGCGACGGGGATCGCGGAGGCGTATACGGGGACCCTCCTCCTCGCGGGGGGCACGCAGCAGCTCGCCGTGGCCGCCGTCCTCCACGCCCTCGGCGAACCCGTCCCCCGGGTCGTCACCACGAGTTATGTCCGCGACGATGCCAGCGCGAACTTCGCCGAGCTCGCCGAGAGGGTGGGCGCGGCCCCGCTCTACGTCGACCCCGGCTTCGGCGATCTCGGCCACGCCGGCCTCGCCCGGTACTGCCTCGGCGAGGTCAAGGAGGGGATGGGCGCGGGCGGCGCGCTCGCTCTCGCCGCGCTCCTCGGGCACGAGCCCGACGCGATCCGCGGGGCCGTGCTCGAGACGGCGAGGGGCTACAGCTAAAAACCTATGTATATAAAAAGCCCACCTGATCCCGAATGCGACCCATCTACGTGGTCAACAACTTCGGGCAGTTCAACCACCTGATCCTCCGGATGCTCCGGGACCTCGGGATCGAGGCGCGGATGATCCCGAACACGACCCCGCCGGACGAGGTCGCCGCGGAATGCCGCGGGGTGATCCTCGGCGGCGGCCCCTCGATCGAGCGGGTCGGCCGCGCTCCCGATTACCTCAACCTGGACCTCCCCGTGCTCGGTATCTGCCTCGGGCTCCACGTCATCGCCCGCCGTTTCGGCGGCACGGTCGCGCCCGGACGGCTCGGCGGTTACGGCGCGGTCGAGGTCGAGATCCGGGACCACGACCGGATCCTCGCGGGCTACCCCGACCGGGTCGCGGTCTGGGCCTCGCACCAGGACGAGGTCGCGGTCATGCCGGAGCATTTCGACCTCCTCGCGACCTCGGCCATCTGCCCGGCAGAGGCGATCGCTCACCGGGACAGGCCGATCTTCGGGATCCAGTGGCACCCCGAGGTCAGCCACACCTTCGAGGGCCGGCGCGTGTACGAGAACTTCGACGCGGTCTGCCGCGGCGAGGCGTGATACGGCGCTCATGACGGACGTCGACGCGCTGGCTAGCGAGATCGAGAGGGTCGGCTTCGCCTGCACCCGCTGCGGCGACTGCTGCCGCGGCGTCGGCGAGGACGGCTCGCTCGTGATGGTCGGCCGGGCCGAGGCACGCCGGGTTGCCGCTGCCGCAGGTCTCCCCTTCGCCGGGGCGGTCGTGCCGTTCCCCGGCGAGATCGAGGTGCGCGGCCGGGCCTGCCGGCTGGGCTGGGCCCTCGCCCGCGACGGCGAGGGCGCGTGCCGCTTCCACGACGGCGACCGGTGCGCGGTTTACGACGCCCGTCCCTGGATCTGCCGGACATATCCTTTCATGCTCGACGGCGAGGAACTCGTCGCCTCCGAGTGCCCGGGCCTCGGCACGCCGATCGCGGAGGATGACGCCCGGACCCTCGCGGCCGACCTCCTCGCGCGTCGGGCGGCCGAGGAGGACGAGGCCGAACGCGTGCGCTGCGTCGTCGCGTCCGCCGAGCTCCCCCCCGACGGCATGCTCGTCGTCGACGCCGAGGGGGTGACCCGGGCGTGAGCGAGATCCGGCTGGTCGGCACGGCCCACGTCTCGGCCGAGTCGGTCGACGAGGTGCGGCGGGAGATCGACGAGTTCGCCCCCGGCATCGTCGCGGTCGAGCTCGACCCGAACCGGTACCACGCCCTGAAGTACGGCGCGGAGGAGCCCGAGATCGCGGACATCCTCAAGAGCGGCAACCTCATGATGTTCCTGCTCCAGTGGGGCCTCGCGTACGTCCAGAAGCAGATCGGCATGGACGTCGGGGTCGAGCCCGGGGCCGAGATGAAGGCCGCGTGCGAGGCGGCCGAGGAGCGCGGGATCCGGGTCGGCCTGGTCGACCGCGACATCCGGATCACGCTCAACCGGTTCCTGGCCAACATGACCCTGCGCGAGAAGGCCCGGATGGCCTGGGCCCTCCTGCTCTCGGTCTTTCACTTCGGCGGCGGCGAGGGCGAGGAGCTGGACATCGAGGCCCT